>NZ_JBHSRF010000051.1:0-65734 GCF_042658925.1 Sphaerisporangium aureirubrum | reverse complement strand
TGGCCATCAACCGCCGATCCCCCAGCCACGCACCACGCGTCAGTTCCCCGGCGACGGGAACCGCCACCCGCTCAAACAGCGCCCGCACCGGCTCAAACCCCAGCCGAGCACGAGCCTGCGCGATCCCGCCCGAGGTCGGCGGCGACCACTGCGCGTCCCAGCACCCCCAACCCGACAACGTTTCACCCAGCCGGACCGCGATCTCCTCGTAGTCCTCATCGGCGAACAACGCCATCGCCATCGCGAAATACACCATCACATGCGGCGGCAACTTCCCACCCACGCGCCTGGCCTGCCTGCCCGCCACCGCGACCACCTCATCGACCACATCACGCGGCACCGACGCAGTCAGCACTCCCAACGAGACCCAATCCGTCAACCGGCCACCCACCACACCACCACGCGTCACACGACCCGATCCTCCCGAACCACCCCCACACCACACAGAACGACACACCCACCACAAAGATCAACTTAAGCTAAGTGGCATTGGGGCGAGCCCCCACACCCCCCGCCTGCCGGGCTCATCCTTACGCCACCGCGAACCGCCTCGCCGTGCCGGCGCCGTATTCCACACCGTCGTGGAGCCGTCAGAGGGGGTTATCCACAGAACGTCGCTCACCGGATACGGCACGTGCTCGTCCGAGGCATGCTGGCCGCCATAAGAACCAGGAGAAACGCCAAGGAGGCAACAGTGAACGACGTTCTCATCACGTTGGGCGGCAACGTCGTAGGCGACCCGCGGGAGTACAGGTTGAAGGACGGCACCACGGCCACATACCTGCGTATCGCATCCACGCCGCGGGTGTTCGACAAACAATCAGGCACCTGGCGCAACGGCGAGACCGCCTACTACACCATCTGGTGCTACCGCACCCTGGCCGAAAACGTCAGCCGTTCTCTCGCCGCAGGCCATCCGATCGTCGTCCACGGAAGGCTGCGCATCAAAACGTACGAGAAAGACGGCCAGCGTCGCCACAGCGCCGAAGTGGACGCCACCATGCTGGGCCACGACCTGCGCTGGGGAGTAAGCGAATTCGGCAAAGCCCAGCGCCCAACGACAGAAAACACCACAAGCGCGACCAAGGAGGAAGCTCCCCCTTCCCCAGCCACACAGCCGGGTGAAACCGCCGACGACCTGGCCCTGCCCATGGCGGCGTAACCCGCCTCGCCGCCCACAACTTCACCGACGGTCCACAGGACCCGGGCGCTGCTCGGGCGGACGCGCCCTGCTCGGCCGGGACGCGCAGCCGCTCGGGCGCGATGTGCCCCGGTCGGTCGGTTCGCCTTGCCCGACTGCTCTGCCGCTGGAGAGGGCTAGGGGGCGGCTTCGTGTGGCCCTCGCTGGTTGTACAGTTCACCTGTGCAGGTAAGCTGTGCAATCTGGGGTGGTGGTTCTGAGGAGGGGCATGAGTGGAGGTTGTGGGTTGTCGCCTTCGGCTGTTCGGGCTTCTCGGGAGGTGCGGGCTGTCATTGGGCGGTTGCGGCGGCGGATTCGGGCGGCTGGAGGGGCTGAGGACATCAGTCTTGGTCAGGCGACGGTGCTGGCTCGGCTTATGGACAATGAGGGGCTTACGGCTAGCGATCTTGCTGCGGTTGAGGGGATGCGGCATCAGTCGATGACCGCCACCGTCGCGGCTCTGAGGGGCATGGGGCTGGTTGAACGGCGTCGTGATCCGGGGGACGGGCGGCGGCTGCTGATCGCGCTTACCGGAGAGGGGCGCCGGCGGGCCGAGGAGGGGCGGCAGGCGCGCGGTGAGTGGCTCGCCGCCGAGTTGCAGGAGAAGTGCACCGAGGAGGAACGGCAGACCGTGATCGCGGCCATGGCCGTGCTGGAGCGGCTCGTCCGTGACTGACGAGACGATCACGGTGCGCGGGCACACAAGGACGGCGGGTTTCGACCGCAGGCTCGTTCCCCCGATGATCCTGGGCTCGGTCCTGAACCCGATCAACTCCACCATCATCGCCGTCGCGCTCGTCCCCATCGGCACGGCGTTCGGGGCGCCGTCGTCGCAGACCGCCTGGCTGGTCTCGGCCCTCTACCTGGCCACCGCTCTCGGACAGCCGATCGTCGGCCGGCTGATCGACATCTTCGGCCCCCGCCGCCTTTTTCTCCTCAGTACCAGCCTCGTCGGCGTCGCGGGCGTCGTCGGCACCCTGGCTCCCAACCTCGGGGTCCTGATCGCGGCGCGAGTCCTGCTCGGCTTCGGCACCTGCGCCGGGTACCCCGCCGCCATGGCACTGCTGCGCAGCGAGGCCAAGCGGACCGGCCGGGACAGCCCCGCGGGCGTGCTGACCACTCTGGCGGTCGCCAACCAGACCATCGCCGTGGTCGGCCCCCTGCTGGGCGGCCTGCTGATCGGGGTGGGCGGATGGCGCACGACCTTCGCGCTCAACATCCCCCTGGCCGCGGTCGCGGTCACCCTCGGCGCGCTCCGGCTCCCCAGGCAGCCGAGCGTTCGCACGGCGGCCCGGGGCGGGCCGGCCGCGCAGATCGACCTGCCGGGCATGGGCCTGTTCGCCGCCATGCTGTTCTCGCTGCTGCTGTTCCTGATGAACCTGCGCACCGCCGACTGGTACCTGCCGGTGGTCGCCGTCGCCGCCGGAGCCGGATTCACCGTGCGGGAGCTGCGCGCGAAGACGCCGTTCATCGACCTCAGGGTGCTCGGCGGCAACGTGCCGCTGCTGGCGACCTACGGCCGGGCACTGGTGGCCTACGTCGTCTCCTACGCCTTCCTCTTCGGGTTCACCCAGTGGACGGAGGAGAGCTACGGCCTCTCGCCCTTCCACGCCGGACTGGTGCAGATGCCGATGTTCCTCGTGGGGATCGCCGTCTCCGTCGCCATCGGCCGGCGTGGTGGGGTCCTCGGAAAGCTCCTGCTCGGTGCCGCCGGCCAGATCGCCGCCTGCGCACTGATGCTGACTCTCACCGCAGGAAGCCCTCTGTGGGCGCTGCTCGCCCTCGGCGTGGTCTTCGGCGTGCCGCAGGGCGCCAACAACCTGGGCCTGCAGAACTCCATGTACTTCCAGGCCGACCCCCAGCGCACCGGTTCGTCCGCCGGCCTGCTGCGGACCTTCGCCTACCTGGGCGCGATGATCGCCTCCTCCGCCACCGCCGCGTCCTTCGGGCAGCGCGCCGGCACCGCCGGGATGCACCACCTCGCCTGGATCATGCTCGTCGCCGCTGTTCTGTACCTCCTCATCACCGTCTTCGACCGAAGCCTGCGACGCCTGTCGACCGAACCCGCGCGAGAGGCATAGCCGTCGGCGACTGAGGCGCGACCTGAACTCAACGGTCTGGGGTTGGGGTGGGCGGGGCAGGGCGGGTCCAGATGACGCCTTGGGGCATGAGGGGCTCCTCTCGGGGTGGGCGGTGTCCAAAGGTAGCGGTTCTCGTCGCGGGGCGCACAGTCTGCGACTATTGTGTTACACATCGTGAGACACGGGGTTGGGATTGCGGATAAAGCGGACAAATCAGGGTCGGACGCTGAGGTGGGGGATGTGATGACAACGCCCAGAGAGACTGCGATCGACGCGCGCCGCAGGGTGGTGTCGTTGGCCGACCGGTGGCCGCTGCTCGGGCAGCCGGGTCCGCTGGTGCTCTATGTGTGCGGGACGGTGGGGCTCGCCGTGGGGGCGGCGGCGCATCTGGCGCGGACGACCGAGTTCCGGTGGGCCGAGCTGCTGACCTTCCTGGCGCTCATGGCCTGCGGGGCGGTCTGCATCGAGGCGACGCGGCGCCTGGGGATGCCCGCGGGCGTCTCACGCGACCTGCTCTCGGCGTGGTGGCTGCCGGTGGCGCTGCTGCTGCCCCCGGTGTACGCGCTGCTGGCCCCCCTGCCGCTCCAGTTCCTGCTGCAGATCCGCGTGCGGGCCACGGTGCTGTACCGGCGCGTGTTCAGCGCGGCGGCGATCGGGCTGGCCGCGGTGGTGGCGTCGCTCTGCTTCCACGGGCTGGCCCGCGAGCCGATGAGCGGGCACGTCGGCGCGGGGCCGCTGTTCCTCGCGGTGGCGTGCGCGGTGCTGTTCACCGTGCTGAACACCGCGCTGATCGCGGTCGCCGCCGTCATGTCCGACCCCGACACCCGCTGGCACGACGTGCTGTGGGACCGCGAGCGGGCGCTGCTCGACGTCGTCGAGCTGTGCCTCGGCGTGCTGGTCGCCCTGGCCTGCGGCATCAGCCCTCTGCTGCTGGTGCTCACCCTGCCGCCGGTGGTGCTCCTGCAGCGCAGCCTGCTGCACGCCCAGCTCCAGGCCGCCGCCCGCACCGACCCCAAGACCGGCCTGCTCAACGCCACGGCCTGGCAGCGCGAGGCCGACACCGAGATCATCAGGGCCCGGCGCACCGGCGAGACGCTCGCTCTGCTGATCGTCGACATCGACCACTTCAAACGGGTCAACGACACCTACGGCCACCTCGTCGGCGACCAGGTGCTCGCCGGGATCGCCACCGCCGTCCGCAGCCAGCTCCGGGACTACGACGTGGTGGGCCGGTTCGGCGGCGAGGAGTTCGTGGTGCTGCTGCCCCGGGCGGACGTCGCCGAGGCGCGCCGGGTGGCCGAGCGGCTGCGCACCCGGGTGGGCCGCATGGCCATCCCGGTGGAGGAGGCGCTGATCACCGTCACGATCTCCGTCGGGGTGGCCATCATGAGCGTCCACGGCGACGATCTGATCGAGCTGCTGGCCGCCGCCGACCTGGCGCTCTACCGTGCCAAGGAGCTCGGACGCGACCGCATCTGCCTGCCGGTGGCCCCGGTGCCCCCGCAGCGCGCGCAGGGGGACAACTCCGAGGGCAGGATCCCCTAGGCTTAAGGGCATGCCCGAGTACATCTACACCATGCAGCGCGTGCGGAAGGCGCACGGCGACAAGGTGGTCCTTGACGACGTCACGCTGCACTTCCTGCCCGGAGCCAAGATCGGTGTGCTGGGCCCCAACGGAACCGGCAAGTCCACCCTGCTCAAGATGATGGCAGGCCTGGAGCACCCCTCCAACGGCGACGCCCGGCTGATGCCCGGCTTCACCGTCGGGATGCTCCAGCAGGAGCCCCCGCTCAACGAGTCCAAGACCGTCCTCGGCAACGTCCAGGAGGGCGTCGCCGAGACCCTCGCCATGCGCGCCAGGTTCGAAGAGATCGCCGAGCTCATGGCGACCGACTACAGCGACGAGCTGCTCGACGAGATGGGCAAGCTCCAGGACGTGCTGGACCACCGCAACGCGTGGGACATCGACAGCCAGCTCGAGCAGGCGATGGACGCCCTGCGCTGCCCCCCGCCGGACGCCGACGTCACCACCCTGTCCGGTGGTGAGCGCCGCCGCGTGGCGCTGTGCAAGCTCCTGCTCGAGCAGCCCGACCTGCTGCTGCTGGACGAGCCCACCAACCACCTGGACGCCGAGAGCGTGCAGTGGCTGGAGCAGCACCTGGAGAAGTACCCCGGCACCGTCCTGGCCGTGACCCACGACCGGTACTTCCTGGACAACGTGGCCACCTGGATCCTCGAGCTCGACCGTGGCCGCTGCTACCCCTACGAGGGCAACTACTCCACCTACCTCGAGGCCAAGGCCGCCCGCCTGAAGGTCGAGGGCCAGAAGGACGCCAAGCGCAAGAAGCGCCTGGAGGACGAGCTCCAGTGGGTGCGCTCCAACGCCCGGGCCCGTCAGACCAAGAGCCGCGCCCGTCTCCAGCGCTACGAAGAGATGGCCGCCGAGGCCGACAAGTACCGCAAGCTCGACTTCGAAGAGATCCAGATCCCGCCGGGCCCGCGCCTCGGCACCACGGTCATCCGGGCCAACGGCCTCACCAAGGGGTTCGACGACCGGCTGCTGATGGAGGGCCTCACCTTCGACCTGCCCCGCAACGGCATCGTCGGCATCATCGGCCCGAACGGCGTCGGCAAGACCACGATGTTCCGCATGATCATGGGTGAGGAGACGCCGACCGGGGGTTCCATCACCATCGGCGACACCGTCAAGATCTCCTACGTCGACCAGAGCCGCGGCAGCCTGGAGCCGAAGAAGAACGTCTGGGAGGTCGTCTCCGACGGGCTCGACCACATCAAGGTCGGCCACGTCGAGATGCCGTCCCGCGCGTACATCGCGGCGTTCGGGTTCAAGGGCGCCGACCAGCAGAAGCCCTCCGGCATCCTGTCCGGCGGCGAGCGCAACCGCCTCAACCTCGCGCTCACCCTCAAGCAGGGCGGCAACGTCCTGCTGCTGGACGAGCCCACCAACGACCTGGACACCGAGACCCTGTCCAGCCTGGAGAACGCCCTGCTCGAGTTCCCCGGCTGCGCGGTCATCACCTCGCACGACCGGTGGTTCCTGGACCGCACCGCCACCCACATCCTCGCGTGGGAGGGCGGCTCCACCTGGTTCTGGTTCGAGGGCAACTTCGGCGACTACGAGAAGAACAAGATCGAGCGCCTCGGCCCCGAGGCGGCGCGCCCGCACAGCGTCACCTACCGCAAGCTCACCCGCGACTGACCGAGCCCAGTGATCCGGGCGCCCTGGGGCGCCCGGACCGGCGGTTCAGGCGCGCAGCCAGACGGCCGTGTCGGGGGGCAGGACGGACGGATCATAGGGTCCGCTGGACAGCAGCACCTCGCTGTAGGGCGGCAGCGGCACGGGGCCCTCACCGCAGTTGATCGCGCAGATCAGCTCGCCCCTGGCGAAGATCAGCGCGTCCTCCGACGACCCGAGCCAGGTGATCGTCCCGGGCAGCGTCTCGCGCAGCGTACGCCGCACGGCCAGCACCCGGCGGTAGAACGACAGCGTCGAGGCCCGGTCGCCGTCCTGGTGGGCGGCGGTCAGCGTGGCCCACGCGGCGGGCTGCGGCAGCCAGGGCCTGGTGCCCTCGGGGGAGAAGCCGAACGGCTCGGCGGTGCCGGACCACGGCAGCGGCACGCGGCAGCCGTCCCGGCCGGTCACTTCCCCGCCGGACCGGGTGAAGATCGGGTCCTGCCGGGCCTCCGGCGGCAGATCCTTCACCTCGGGGAGTCCGAGTTCCTCCCCCTGGTACAGGTAGGCCGAGCCGGGCAGCGCGAGCATGGTCATCAGCGCCGCGCGTCCCCGGGCCGGGCCGGCCTGCGGGTCGAGCGAGCCCTCGCCGTACCGGGAGATGTGCCGCACCACGTCGTGGTTGGACAGCACCCACGTCGGCGCGGGCACCGCGGCCAAAGTCTCGTCGATGACGGTGCGGAAGGCCGTGGCCGACCACGGCGCCTCCAGCCAGGCGAAGTTGAAGCTCTGGTGCAGCTCGTCGGGCCGGACGTAGCGGGCGAGGTCCTCGGTGCTGTCGGTCCACACCTCGCCGACGGCGGCGCGGTCGTCCGGGTAGGAGTCCAGGACCTTGCGCCACTCGCGGTAGACCTCGTGCACCTCCGGCTGGCTCCAGATGGGGGACTGCGACCGGAACCCCTCCTCGGCGGGCGGCACGTCGGGCAGGTCCGCGTTCTTGTACAGCCCCATCGCCACGTCGATGCGGAACCCGTCCACGCCCCGGTCCAGCCAGAAGCGCAGGACGTCGAGGAACTCCTCGTGCACCTCGGGGTTGCGCCAGTTGAAGTCGGGCTGCTCGGGGGCGAACAGGTGGAGGTACCACTGCCCGTCGGGCACTTGGGTCCATGCCGGGCCGCCGAACACCGACGTCCAGTTGTTGGGCGGCGCGTCGCCGTCCCGGAAGATGTACCGGTCACGGGCCGGGTCACCCGGCGGCGCCGCCAGAGCCGCCTGAAACCATCGGTGGGCGGACGAGCTGTGGTTGGGCACGATGTCGACCATCACCCGCAGGCCGAGCTCGTGCGCGGCGGCGACGAGCGCGTCGAAGTCCGCGAGCGTGCCGAACAACGGGTCGACATCACGGTAGTCGGCCACGTCGTATCCGCCGTCGGCCATGGGCGAAGGCTGGAAGGGGGTCAGCCAGACCGCGTCGACACCGAGCGCGGCGAGGTAGGGGAGGCGGGAGCGGATCCCCTGCAGGTCGCCGACGCCGTCTCCCGACGCGTCGGCGAAGCTCCTGACGTAGATCTCGTAGACGACGGCATCACGCCACCATGGGGAATTAGTCACAAGTGCTTGGCTGCCCCCTGATCTACGGACTTAAGCCTTGATCTGCGCCTAAGGAAAACATAAGGCCGTCCCGGGGCCCACCGGACGGTCACCGGTCAGGAGTTCACCAGGGTCTGCGCCGCGTATTCGAGGTACTTCCACAGCCGGTCGCTCTGCTCCTCGGGGAGGTCCAGGGAGTCCACCGCGTCGCGCATGTGGCGCAGCCACGCGTCCCGCTCCGGCTCGCCGATGACGAACGGCGCGTGGCGCATGCGCAGGCGGGGGTGGCCGCGCGTCTGGCTGTAGGTGTTCGGGCCGCCCCAGTACTGGATGAGGAACAACCTCAGCCGCTCCTTGGCCCCGGTGAGGTCGATCTCGGGGTAAAGCGGGAGCAACAGGGGGTCGTCGACGACTCCCTCGTAGAAGCGCTCGACGAGGCGCTCGAACACCTCCGCGCCGCCGACGGCGTCGTAGAAGGACTCGGATTCCTGCGGAGTAGCGGACACGCCTCCAAGGGTACTCAGCCCCCGGCGGGCTTTCTTAGACGCCCGCCAGCGGGACGCCCGCGCCGTCCAGGGCACGTTTGACGCGCATGCGCAGCTCGCGGGCCACCTCGGCCTGGTGGGCGGGCACGGACTTGGCGGTGATCCGGAAGATCATCGCCTTGTCGGAGAGCTGCTCCAGGGAGTACACCTGGGGCTCCTCGACCAGCGCGGTCTCCCGCAGCTGCGGGTCCTCCCACATCTCGACGGAGATCTGCTGGAGCAGGTCGCGGATCCCGGCGATGTCGGCGTCGTAGGCGACCGGCACGTCGAGCAGGGCCCGGGACCAGCCCTGCGACTCGTTGCCGACCCGGGTGATGGTGCCGTTGCGGACGTACCACACCCGCCCGTCGGCGTCCCGCAGCCGGGTGATGCGCAGGGTCACCGCCTCGACCGTGCCGACGGCGGCGCCGGTGTCGATGTGGTCGCCGACGCCGTACTGGTCCTCCAGGAGCATGAACATGCCCGCGATGAAGTCCTTGACCAGCTCCTGGGCGCCGAAGCCGACCGCGACGCCGAGGATGCCGACGCTGGTCAGCACCGGGGCGAGGTCGAGTCCCAGCCGCCCGAGGATCATCAGCACGGCGGTGCCGATCACGATGACCGAGACGAGGCTGCGCAGCACCGAGCCGAGGGTCTCGGCCCGCTGCCGGCGCCGCTCGTTGAGCAGCAGGGCAGTGGGGGAGGTGTCCTGCTCGGCCGCCTGCCGCTGGCGCAGCCGCTCGGGCCGGAGCCCGTCGGCGGCCCGCCGGATCACCCGGTTGATCAGGCGCTGCAACAGGGCGCGCACGATCAGCGCGCCGATGACGATGACCACCAGGCCGATCACCCACGCCACCGGCGACACCCAGGTCGTGGGAAGCACGTGCAGCAGGGTCGCACACAGCGGATTGGCATCGCCAGTACCGGTGCTACACGTCTCCATCACAGTTCTGGCGGTCTCACCGAGATCAGGTATGGACGGTGTGGGGGTGGGCGTCGGCTCCAGGGCGAGCAGGGACACGCGGAGGGGTCCTCCTTCGGATCGGACCGGCCGGCGGCGCAGTCGCGGTACTTGACCTAGAGAAAACGGTACTTGACCCGACTGGAACCGCCGACCGGCCCGGCCGCCGTCACGGCACGCCGGGGAAGACGGGAGCGCCCTGGTCCGGGGCCGCGGAGGGCGGACCCGGGCACCCCGGTGACGACGGACCCGGCGCGGGACACACACCCGGAAGTGTGTCCCGCGCCGTCTCCGATCGGGGGCTGCCCCCCGACCACCACCGAGCCCGGATGGAGGTTCGGACGCGGTGGCCGTTCATGTTCCCGGCGGGGTCGCCGGGATCGCCGGAACCGGCGGAGTGCCCAGCGTCCGTACGGTCGTGTGAGCCACGCCGCGCGGACGCTCCGCACCGGGCACCCCGCCGGCCCAGGAGGCCGCGGTGAACGGCCAGGGGCGTGCGGGACACGGGGCAGGCGGGCGTGCCCGCCGGGTCCCGCTCGGCCTAGTCGGACACCGCGGCCAGCACTCTGGCGACCTTGGTCGCCGCTCCGGCGGGATCGTCGGCCCGATGCATGCGCTCACCCCAGGACCACCAGTAGTAGGCGGGGGAGGCCTGTGGCCGGCAGGTGACGTTCTCGGCGAGGCTTGTGGCCCTTGGGTTGATCACCCGGACGAAAGTCCGCCCGGACTGCGTGCGCACGACGCGGGCGAGCAGCCCTCGGGCGTCGAGCTCGTCGACCAATCGTTCCAGGTGCCGGAAGCCTTCGTCCACTGGGGGTCTTCCTCGTCTCGTCTGTTTCGGGATGGTGATTCCGGGTTCGTGGGGCCAAATCTGACCGACCCCGACCACGCGGTCAACGAAGGTTCGTCGAGCGATGGGTAAGGGGATATTTAAAGTGGGTTGAAAGAAGGTCCCCGGCGGGGGACGATCCTATGCCAGCAGGTCTTACAGTCCATTCGCGCTCGGTCAAATCTGGTCCATCATTCTTAACAAGACACGGCAAAACCCGGGCACGGCGCCGTGTCAGCGCAGGTGGGACCGGTCGGAACAAGTGACCAGGTGAGCGACTGGCCACGAAGGAGGGGCCGGTATGTCCGGCAGACAGCACAAGGAAACGGAGTTGGCGCGGCGAACCCGGGCGCGTGGCCTGGCGGTCGGGCGTACCTCAGCCCGAATCGCCGAGGAGGTTTACGAAGAGTGTGCCCCTCATTTTGGGACAACTCGCATTAAATCTCACCGGCTCGCTCATGGCATCGCCCTGGCCGACGTCATCGAACAGGTCCGCGCGTTGTTCGAACGCGACGGCAAACCTGTGCCCGGCATCGGCGAGACGCTTTTGAGCGCCTACGAAAGCGGCCTCAAGAGGCCGGGACCTGAGTACCTCCACTATCTGTGCTCCGTCTACCGGGTCGAACCGGTCGCCCTCGGCTACGACGGGCCGTGCATCTGTGGCCACGGCCACCGCATGCCCGGCGTCGTCCGAGGCGGCCTCCAAGAGGCCACACCCGATGATTCCCCCGATCCGCGCGAGCTTTGGGTGAAACCGCCCGGCGATCCTTCCGCGGACGGGGGTGAGGAGGACGAGAACGTGTTACGTAGGACCCTGCTGAAGGTCATCACCGGAGCCACGGTGCCGCTGACACCGCAAGTGATCAACGCGGCCGAGAACATCCGGCGGCGCATGGACGAGACCCTGGTCTCGACGACCGTGTCGCCGGCCATGCTCGACCACTGGGAAGAGTCGGCGGCGTCGTTCGGCCGCCAGTACATGAACACCCCGCCGATGCGCCAGCTGTGCGACGTGCTGCTGGAGTTCAGCACGGTCCGGCAGGCGATGGAGCGCCACCAGCCCATCGACCTGCAGGAGCGCCTGTGCGCCCTCGCCGCCCGCCTGTCCGGCCTGGCCGGGATCATCATGATCGATCTCGGTGACCAGCGGCTGGCCCGATCCTTCTTCCGTACCTCCCGCAGCGCGGCCGACGAGACCGGCGACCGCGCGCTGCGCGCCTGGGTCACCGCCCGCGAGGCCCTGGTCCCGCTGTTCTACGGCGATCCGCGCGAGGCCCTCACCCTCGCCAAGAAGAGCCGTGACCTCGCGGGCCAGACCCCCTGCGCAGCAAAGGCCATGGCCCCGGTGGTCGAGGCCAGGGCCCTGTCCATGCTCGCCAACGCCAGCGGCAAGAAGGACGTGGTCGACCAGGCCAAGCGGGCACTCGCCCGGGCGCGGGCCGCGTTCGCCCAGATGGCCCCGGCGCAGCAGGAGGACACCGTCTTCGGCTACACCGAGCGCCAGCTCTACTTCCATCAGGGAGACGCGCTGGCCAGATTGGGCCAGACCATCGAGGCCGACCTGATCCTGGAACAGGCGCTGGAGAAGTACGAAGGCGACCTTCTGGACCAGACACTGATCCGGTTCGACCGTGCCCACTGCCGTCTGCTGGAGGGTGACGGCGAGGAGGCCCTGAGGATCGGCGATGACGCCGTCAAGCGGGTCGGAAGCGGCTATCTTACGGACATCATCACCCGTCGTGCGGTGGACCTCGCCCGGGCGATCGAGCTGCGTTGCGGCGATATCCCCGGTCTGCGCCAGTTCCGGGAATCGCTCAACGAGCGGAAGGACACGCAGGAGTCCCCGGAGAACATGACAGCGGAGGCTTAGGTTAGATGAGGCTGCTGCTCAGGCGGTATCGCTGGTCGGATCTTGACGCCGTCTGGGCGCTGCACCGCACGTGTCTGGCACAGGTGGGCATCATCGCCGGGGACGGCGTGTACTACGAGGACGACATGCCGCGCATCAACGAGATCTATCTCGCCGACCGGGGTGAGTTCCTGGTCGGTGAGGTGGACGGCGGGCAGCTCGTCGCCATGGGCGCGCTGCGGCGGGTCGACGACGAGACCGCCGAGGTGTGCCGGCTGCGGGTCCATCCCGAGTTCCAGCGCCGCGGGTTCGCCACCCGCATGCTGGAGGCCCTGGAGGAGGCGGCCTCCCGGCTCGGCTACACCTGGCTGCGCGGGGACACGACCCTGGCTCAGGGTGCGGCGCTGGAGCTGTACCGCAAGTTCGGCTGGCGGGAGGTCCGCCGGGAGCAACAAGGCGGGCTTGTGGTTGTTTACGGTGAGAAGCCGGTTACTGTGCGGCCTTCATCGGAGATCAGTAGATACTCGTAACATATCGTATATCAGCCGACTCCAGAATTGGTGCTTGCGAATTATCCTGACTCGCGAATAATTGGGTCTTCAGCTCTGCTGAGCTGCCGACCCCGGGAGGGTTCAGGATGAAAAAGATCGTTGTTCGCAAGCCCGGTATGGCCCGTCTGACCGGCGCGGCCAGTGCGATTCACAAAGGGTGAGCGATCACCCTGAGCACATCTGGATCCACGGCGGGTCGTCCGGCGCACGCCGGGCCCTGGTCGCGGGACTGGATCTCCCGATTCCGGCCTTCGTCTTCGACGCGCACCGTCGAAGGCGGGGGCCGTACACCTTCGGCGGATCCCTGCTCCGCGCCCTGGTTCCGCCCTGTGCGGAGCGGGCGCCCGGCGTGGTCGCCGCGCACGAGATCGAGATCAGGGCCGCCGCCGTGGACCTGCGCGCCCGGGTGGCCGCGCGGCACCGCCCGCTGAGTTCGGTCCTCCCCGAGGACGAGCGCATTCTGGTGCCGGGGGCGCGGCGCACGTCGCGGATCGCCAATGGAATCGCGGAATTCGTCCGGGACTGCGGCACCTGTCCGGGCAGCGTCGTGGTCGGCGACGTGCACGAGGCGGACCCGACCGATCGTGAACTTCTGGCCACGCTCGTCCGCCGTTTCGACCCACGGCGATTGACAATTGTCGCGTGTTCGGGTGAGCCTCCGCCGGAATCATTTAAAGGTCACCGTATTACGGCCGAATCATCCCCTTGGGGAGATCCGGAAGACCTCGCGGAGCGTTATGTCACCTCGGACGGCACCCTGGACGACCCGCGCGCCGCCGCCGCTTACCACGCGCTGCCCGCCGCCGAGCGCGCCCGGCTGCACGACCGGCGCGCCGACGAGCTCGCCGCCACCGGCGACCCGTCCTGGGCCCTCGGCGCCATCCCCTATCACCGCGAGCACGGCGGCGATCCGTGCGGCGCGGGCGCCGAGGCCGTCCTCGCGGCCCTGACCCACTGCGTGGCCGAGGGCTTTCTGGACGCCGCCGCCGACCTCGCCCGGCGCGGGCTGCGGCTCTCGGAGCCCGGCACCGCGCGCTGGTGGACGTTCACCCAGTCGGCCGCGACGGCCCTCGCCGGGCTCGGCCGGACGGACGAGGCACGCGAGCTGTACGACGCGGCGCGCGGGGCCAGCGTGGACCCCGAGGTGCACTCGGCCGCCGCCTACGGGACGGCCATGCTGGACGCCCGCCACCCGGACCCGGACCGTCGCGACCTCGGCCGGGCCGAGCGATGGATCAACGAGGCCGTCGCGATCTCCTCCCTGCTGCCCGACCCGGCCGTCCGCGCCTTCAAGCTGGGTTTCGACCTCAACGGCAAGGCGCTGATCGAGGCGCGGCGCGGCGACTCCGGCGCGGCGCTCGCGCTGGTGGACGAGGCCATCGGCCTGGCCGAGCGTGACCTGCCCGCCGGGCGCCACCTGATCCACCGCGTCGTCCTGCGGGGCAACAGGGCCCAGCTTCTCGGCGGCCTCGGGCGCCGTGCCGAGGCCCTCGCCGAGCTGGACGCGGCGATCGGCATCGACCCCGACCACCCCGACCACTACCTGGACCGGGGCACCCTGCTGTTCCGGATGGGACGGCCGGACGCCGCGCTCGCCGACGTCGAGACGGCGCTGCGGCTCAGCCCGCCGCTGCCGGAGGCGTACTACAACCGCGCGCAGCTGCTGCTCGCCCTGGACGATCTGCCCGGCGCCCGCGCCGACCTGGACCGCGTCCTGGAGCTGGACCCCGGCTGGCTGGACGCCTACGTCAACCGCGCGGGGCTGCTCCTGGAGCTGGGCCTGGACGACAAGGCCCGGGCGGACGTCGAGGCCGGGCTGGCGCTGGCGCCCGGTGACCCGCATCTGCGCTGCATCCTCGGCCAGCTGGAGGCCGCCGCGGGGCGGCCCTGCCAGGCCGAGGAGGCGTTCGTGGCGGCGCTGGAGACCGCCCCGGGGCTCGCGCAGGCCTGGGCGAGCCGGGCGAGCCTGCGTTACGGCCAGGGCGACCTGGAGGGCGCCGTCACGGACCTGACCCGCGCCGTCGAGCTCGGCGGCGACGCGGCCGTCCACTTCAACCGCGCGATGGCCCTGCGCGACCTCGGCCGGCTGGACCGCGCGCTGGACGATCTGCTCCGCGCCCAGGCCCTCGACCCCGCCGACCCCGACATCGCGAGGGCCCTCGCCGAGGTGCGCGACGCGGCAGGGGATTCCGGTTCCGCGCGGTGACGCCCGGCGACGTGGGAGGCGGGGGGTGCCTAACAAATAGATATAGGTGGTTTATTGAGCATTTGCCCGAAGAGTCACGACTCGGCGAGCTGGAGAAGCTTCGCGATGATCTCCGGGAGCTCCGGCGGATCGACCTGGTCGGGGAGGGTGGCGAAGTCAGCGGGGGAGTGCCAGGCGGAGCCGAGGTACGTCTCGCTCTCCTCGGTGGTGAGGAGGGACGGGGCGACCTCGGGGGTGGTGGTGGGGAAGAGGGCCAGATAGAACGGCTCGACCTTGGAGTAGTGCACCCCTAGCCAGTGGTAGTCGCGCGGCACCGGCACCCACGTGTCCAGCACCGCGTCGCCGGGCAGGCTAGTCTCCTCGGTCAGCTCGCGCCGCGCCGCGTCCAGAGGCGTCTCCCCGGGGTCGAGCCCGCCACCGGGCGGCTCCCAGAACGTGACGCCGCTCACGGTGTCCCGCCAGTGCATCAGCAGCACCCGGCCGCGGCCGTCCACGCAGACGACCCGCGCCGCCGGGCGGTCACTGCTCAAGGTCGTCGGGGGTGTCGGGCCAGGTGTTCGCGTTGACGATGGCCCAGAAGTCGTCGGGAGGGGCCGTGGCCTGCCGGTCGCCCTGCCGCTGGAGCTCGGCCGCGATGGCGCGCTGCTCGGTGTACGCGCCCTTCATGGCCTCCAGCCACTCGACCGGATCCACACCGGCCGCCTGGGCGGACCTGATCGCCATCTCGGCGTACTGCTCGGGGGTGGCGTTGAGGATCCATCCGGTACGCGCCACCAGCTCGTCGTCGGTGAGCTCGCCGCGCTGCCAGGCGATCGCCTCGGTCAGATGCTCGGCGACGAAGACCGCGTTGACGTAGCCGGGCAGCATCGCCGCCAGGGCGACGGCCGCCCGCTTCTCTCCCGGTGACAGCGTGTCCCATTTCAGCACCCGCCGGCTCCTCTCCGCTCGCCCGGGCGACACTGTACTGGCCGTTTACCCCGCCCGGGCCGCTGGGTGCCCGCGCGTCGCGTCCAACCTGTGGAAGGCCGGGCCACGATCACCCCCCGGAGCGGTAATCTTCCTCAACGCTAGGTGGAGGAGTGAATTCACCGATGAGCTCCGAGTACGTGCTGACCCTGTCCTGCCCCGACCGGCCCGGGGTGGTCGCGGCGGTGTCCGGCCTGCTGGCGGCGCACGGCTGCAACATCACCGAGAGCCAGCAGTTCGGCGACCCGGCGGCGGGGCGGTTCTTCATGCGCGTGCAGTTCACCTCGGACCTCACCGAGAGCGACCTGCGCGGGCTGTTCGCCGGCCTCGCCCCCGAGCTCGCCATGGAGTTCCGCCTGCACGACCTGGCGGTGAAACCCCGGGTGTTGGTCATGGTGAGCAAGCTCGGCCACTGCCTGAACGACCTGCTGTACCGCATGAGGTCCGGGCTGCTGGACATCGAGATCGTCGCGGTGGTGTCCAACCACCCCGACCTGCGCCCGCTCACCCAGTCGTACGGCATCGACTACCACCACCTGCCGGTCACCCCCGAGACCAAGCCGCGCCAGGAGGCCGAGGTGCTGACCCTGGTCGACCACTACCGGGTCGACCTCGTGGTGCTGGCCCGCTACATGCAGGTGCTCTCGGAGGACCTGTGTGCCAAGCTGTCCGGCCGGGTGATCAACATCCACCACTCGTTCCTGCCGTCCTTCAAGGGCGCGAAGCCCTACCACCAGGCGCACTCCCGGGGCGTGAAGCTGATCGGCGCGACCGCGCACTACGTGACGGCCGACCTCGACGAGGGCCCGATCATCGAGCAGGAGGTCGCCCGGGTCGACCACACCCACTCGCCCGAGGACCTCGCCGCCATGGGCCGCGACGTCGAGCGCCTGGCCCTGGCCCGGGCCGTCCGCTGGCACGCCGAACAACGCGTCCTGCTGGACGGCCACAAGACCATCGTCTTCCCCCGCTGACCCGGCGTTCCGGCCCTGGCGGTGCCGCGCACGGCACGCTCTCCAGGACCGGGCCGGATCCTCGGCCGTCAGCCGGTCAGGCCCGTGTGGCGGGCCAGGAAGGCGAGCTGGTCGGCCAGCATCTCGACCGAGCGGCTCACCGCGCGGGCGCCGTGGCCGACCTCGCTCTCGTTGCGCAGCAGGATGGGGCGCTCGTCGTCGGTCTGGGCGTGCTGGAGCGCGGCGCACATCTTCCACGCGTGCAGCGGGTGCACCCGGGTGTCGGACCCGAAGACCATGAACAGCGTGGCGGGGTACCGCACCCCCTCTCGGACGTGGTGGTAGGGGGAGTAGTCCCACAGCCAGGCGAACTCCTCGGGCACGGCGGCCGAGCCGTACTCGACGTTCCAGGTGGCGCCGAGGCCGAACTGCTCGTACCTGATCATGTCCAGCAGCGGCGCGGCGCAGGCCACCGCCGCGTACAGCTCGGGCCGCTGGGTCAGCGCGGCGCCCACCAGCAGGCCGCCGTTGGAGCCGCCGGAGATGGCCAGCTGCCCGGGCGTGGTGACCCCGGTGGCGATGAGGTGCTCGGCCGCGGCGTGGAGGTCGTCGAAGACCCGCTGCTTGCCGCCGAGCATGCCGGCCCGGTGCCACTCCTCGCCCTGCTCGCCGCCGCCGCGCAGCTGCGCCACCGCGTACACGCCGCCGGCCTCCACCCAGGCCAGGGTGCCGGCCGAGAAGCCGGGGGTCAGGGACACGCCGAAGCCGCCGTAGCCGTACAGGATGGTCGGCCGGGGCCCGTCGCCGGGACGCGAGGTGACGATCATGTGGACCTCGGTGCCGTCCGCCGAGTGGTACACCACCTGCTCGGTGGTCACCTCGGGCACCTCGACCGCGCCCGGCGCCGCCGCCCACAGGGTGGTCTCGCCGGTGCGGGCGTCGTAGCGCCGGATGCTGGTGGGGCTGGTCTGGTCGGTGTAGCCGAACCACGCCTCGTGGCCGCCCTCGGGGTGCTCGGTGATCGCGCCGATGCTGCCGAGGCCGGGCAGCGGCACCTCGCCGATCCGCTCGCCGGTGACCAGGTCGTGCACGGTGATCTCGCTGATCGCGTGGCGGGTCCAGCCCGCGAGCATCACCGGGCGGTCGAGGTCGTCGAGGATCGCGAAGTCCGACAGCACTGCCTCGGCGTCCTCGGCGATCAGCTCGCGCCAGTGCTCGGCCGTCAGCCGGCCCGGCTCGGTCACGCAGATCCGGGCGCGCGGCGCGTCGAGGTCGGTGAAGACGTAGACCCGGTCGTCCCTGCCGAACTGCAGCACGGTCTGCGCGTCCACGTCCTGCTGGACGGTGACCAGCTCGGGGGCCTCGAGCGGCGAGGTGGAGAGGTCGGCCACCCACAGGTCGTTGCGCGGCGCGGTGCCCCGGGAGGCGGAGACCGACAGCCAGCGACCGCCGGTGGCGACCGAGACGCCGTAGTAGTTGGTCTTCTCCCGGCCCTCGCCGAAGATCATGACGTCCTGCTCGGTGGGCGTGCCGAGGCGGTGGAGGTAGACCCGGCGATGGTAGGCCTCTTCGCCGGCGGGGACCTCGCCGGGGGCGAGCCTGCGGACGTAGTAGAACGCCTCGCCGCCGGGCAGCCAGGCCACGGGGGAGTACCGGCAGCGGTCGATCGGGCCGTCCAGGAGCTCGCCGGTGACCACGTCGATCACGTAGAGGTTGGACTCCTCGTCGCCGCCGACGGAGATCTGGTAGGCCAGGGAGCGGCCTTCCTTGTCGGGCTGCCAGGAGTCGATGGTGGTCAGCCCGGAGGCGTCCATGGCGATGGGGTCGAGCAGGACCTGCTCGGCGCCGTCGGGGCCCACGGTGTAGAGCACGGCGTGCTCCTGGTCGGGGGTGCGGCGCATGAAGAAGCGCCGGTCGCCCCGCCAGGTCGGCGCGCCGATCGTGCCGGACCTCACCAGCTCGGCGACGCGGTCGCGGAACGCGTCCCGGTGGGGCGCGGCGGCCAGCTGTTTGGCGAAGAGATCGCTCTGCGCGTCGAGCCATTCCTTGGTGGCGGGGTCGTCGGGACTCTCCAGCCAGCGGTACGGGTCGGGCACCGGCGTGCCGTGGATGTGGTCCACGACGTCGTCCCGGAGGGCGTTCGGGTACGGCTCTCGCGTCATGATGGCGAGCTTATGGCACCATCGTCATAGTGAGCGTAGGGAAGGAGACCGGCTTCGCCGTGGGCGGATCTCCCCGGGACAAGAGTGATCTTTCCCGGAAAGGTTTGCTTAGCGGGTGGAACCGGACATAAACCGAAAGGCGGGGTCTGGAAGACACGACCGTTAATTGGGGTGGCGGGAGAGTCGACCGAAAGGCCACACTTGCTGAGGGCGGTGCCGTGGAACCCATCCACCGGACCGTCCGGCGGAGGTCCACGTGACGGAATCATCCGGGGCCCAATCAGACGGGCCGCAATCCGGGGTGTGCTACTGCGCACCCCATCCTCGATCACGCGCGGCGGGAAGGGCCCGCTGATGCGCCAGGTCCTTCTGCTCAACGCCACCTTCGAGCCGCTCACCACCCTCAACCTGCACCGCGCCGTGGTGCTGGTGATCAGGGAGAAGGCGGACGTCGTCCATCGTGACGGGCGGGGCGCGGTCCTGCGCTCGGCCTCCTGCACCCTGGACGTTCCCTCGGTCATCCGGTTGCGGCGTTACGTCCGCATCCCCTACCGCTCACGCATTCCCCTGACCCGCGCGGCCCTGATGCGCCGGGACGACTACCGCTGCGCCTACTGCGGGCAGCGGGCCGAGACCATCGACCACGTGCTGCCCCGCTCCCGTGGGGGGCTGCACACCTGGGAGAACTGCGTGGCCTCGTGCATGACCTGCAATCACCGCAAGGCCGACCGTCTGCTGGACGAGATCGGCTGGAGCCTGCGGGTGCTCCCCGCCGTGCCCCGTGGTGCCCACTGGCGGCTCATCGGGGCGCAGTTCGACGGCGACCCTCTGTGGGCCCCATATCTGTCCGAAACCGCAGCCTGACGACCACATCCACCCCCCGGCGCCACCGGCGTGCGGGGGGTGGTGCGTTTCACCGCCGGGGTAGGACGGCGTTACCGGTGGGCAAGAAAACGTCACCCCAGCGGAGTGCGCGTTTCAGATCTGGTGTTCGAAAAATGTCGTATGCGGCGACTAGTGTAGTGGTATGGCCAACGTCACCACGCCGCTCCTGACGACCGCCGAAATCGCCGCCCTCGCCCTCTCCCTGGCCCACCTCGGTGAGGGCCCCCAGGCGCTGACCGCCCGGCGCGCGCTGCGCCGGATGCTCGACACGCTCGACCTCGATGACGAGGTGACCGCCTCCACCCTGGACACCCTGACCACACCGCTCCCGCCTGACGTGGCCAGACGCGCCCGCACCATCGCGAACGCCGTCACCGGCCGCCAGGTGATCCGCCTTCACTACCGCGACGCCGGCGGCCGCGTGAGCTCCCGCGACGTAGAGCCCGTGACCTGCCTCGTCCACCGCACCCACTGGTACCTCGTCGGCTGGTGCCGCTCCCGCATAGGCATCCGAGCCTTCCGCTTCGACCGCATAGTCGCCGCCGAACCAACCCTCATCCCCGCCCGCCCCCACCGCGCCGAGCGCTACCTCCCCTTCCAACGCCGCATCACCGCCGCCTGAAAACCCCGGCCCACACCGAAGCCCCGGGGACGCCCCCCACCCGCGTCCCCGGGGCGATCACCCCCAAAGGCCGCGGGCAATGTATGAGGCATTACTCATAGGTGAGCGCGGGCGGGGAGGGGTGGGTCAGCCGCAGCATCCGCCGCCGCAGCATCCGCCGCCGCCGCTGGTGGGGCGGGGGGCGGTGGCGCCGCCGGTTACGGCGACGGTGGAGAGGAGTTTCACCGTGTCGGCGTGGCCCTGCGGGCAGGGGGCGGTGTCCGCGGAGGCGGACATGGGGCGGGAGACCTCGAACGTCGAGCCGCAGGCGCGGCAGCGATAGTCATAGCGCGGCATGGGACAAGGGTACGGCCTGCTTCTCAAATCTCGGCGCCGATCCAGGTGGCGAGGGCGGCGGTCAGGGTCTCGGGGGGCTGGGGGCTGGGTTTGGTGGAGATCCAGGCGGTGTGGCCGTCGGGGCGGAGCAGGAGTGCTTCCAGGTCGGGGTGGCCGGGGCATCGGCCGTGATGGACGTCCACCCGGCCGGTGGGGAGGGCCGGGAGGGAGCGGGGGGTGAAGGTGAGCAGGAGGGGCCGCGCGGGGGCGAGCAGTTCGGCGACGCTGGTGGCACGGCCGTCGGTGAACAGCTTCAGGTTCGGGGCCAGACCGCCGAGCCAGGGATGGTCGCCGGGAATCTTCGGGTCGTACCTGGTGCTCACACCGGTCATGAGCTCGGCCAGATGCCTGCGGACCGCCGGCAGTTCCGCCAGCTCGCCGAGCAGGGAACGGAGCGGATCGAGGCCGGGGTCCCGGCGTCCGAGGATCGCCTGGGCGCGTGTGGTGCGCAGGACCCGCGCGCCGGCGGGATGGCGCTCGTCGTGGTAGGTCGACAGCAGGCCGTCCGGCGCGTGCCCGAGGACGGTCGCGGCCAGCTTCCAGCCGAGGTTGACGGCGTCGTCCAGCGCCACGTTCACCCCGACGGCCCCGGCGGGCGGATGGATGTGCGCCGCGTCCCCCGCCAGGACGACGCGTCCCGCGACGTACCGGTCCGCCTGCCGGGCCGCGTCGGAGAACCTGGTGAGCCATCGCGCGGCCCCGAGCACCACCGTCCGCCCGAGCGTCTCGTCGAGCACACGCCGGAAGTACGCCAGGCCCACCGGCTGATCGCGGTCCCCCGGCGGTGACGGTTCGGTGAGCACGATCCGCACGTAACCAGGCCGGGGGATCACGAACACCGCCCCGCGTTCGCCTTCGGTCACCCCATACGGCAACGCGGCGGGATCGACGAGCTCCACGTCGGCGAGCAGGCCGGACATGGTGGCCGGAGTGCCGGGAAAGCCGATCCCGGCGAGCTTGCGCACGGTGCTGCGGCTCCCGTCACACCCCGCGAGGTGACTCGCCCGCACCCGCTCCTCACCGTCCCCGGAGCGCACGGTCACCGTGACCCCGTCGCCGTCCTGGTCGAGCCCGGTCACCTCGCACCCCCAGCGCACCCGCACCCCGAGCTCCGCCACCCACTGCTCCAGCAGCTCCTCGACCCGGGTCTGCGCGATCCCCAGCACGTACGGGTGATCGGTCCGCATGACCCCGAGCTCCAGCGGCCGCCTCGGATCGGCGAACATGTTGTGCGTCACCAGGGGCCCCTCCGCCAGAAACCGGCCGGCGATCCCGCGCCGGTCCAGCAACTCCAGACTCCGCGCGTTGAGCGTGAACCCCCGGCAGAAGGCCGAGCGCCCCGCCAGCCGATCGACCACCGTCACCTCCACCCCGGCCAGCGCCAGCTCACCCGCCAGCATCAACCCGGCGGGCCCCGCCCCCGCCACCAGGACCGTCATCGGATCTCCCCCTCCTCGCGAACCGAACCGCCCTTCCCCGGGCCGTCCGCCCGGACGGGTACCGGCACTGCCTCCGGCCAGGGCAGACGCCCGTCGCCGATGTCGCGGACGATCTCCTCGATCCAGCCGAGCTCGGCCCGGTACATCCGCACCGCGTACTCGGCCTCCACCACGAACAAGCGCGGCAGGCCACCGTCCAGCGCCGCGCGATGCCCCTCCTCGATCTCCCCGAGCAACTCCCGCACGCGTCCGGCTCGCTCCCGCAGGGCGTCCACGGCCCCGTCCGGCCCGAGCACCCCGAGGTAGCTGACGGCGGACAGGAACTTCGGGAACTCGGCCGCCGGCACCCGCACCAGCTCGTCCACCCAGCGCAGGAACTCCGCCTCCCCGAGCGCGGTCCGCCGGTACACGGTCCGCTCCGGCCGCGCCCCGACCCGCTCGTTCTCCCACGCCTCGATCCACCCGGCCTGTTCCAGGGCCCGCACCACGTCGTACAACGACCCCGTGGTCACCTTGAACACCCGGTCCATCCCCCGCTCCCGCAGGGTCACGGCCATGCCGTGCGGATGCATCTCCCGCTCCGTCAACAGCCCCAGCACCGCCAGCCCCAACGAGTTGGACACCCTACGCCGACCAGTCGCCACCTGATAATCGCCTCCGATCACTCGGATCCGAGTATTACCTCGCACGGCGAGCCTGTCAACGCGGCACGGGGCGCGACGCGAAAGCGCGCCCGCCGTACGGACGGCGGACGCGCTGAGGGCTACGGGCGGAGACTCGGTCTCCCGCGTGCGTATCGAGGTACGCCCGCAGGAGGCGCCGGGTCAGTGGGCCAGCTGGGAGAGGTCCCGGGAGGCGCCGGTGGAGGCGGAGGTGGTCAGCGCCGCGTAGGCCTGGAGGGCGGCGCTCACCGGCCGCTCGCGGTGGACCGGGCGGTAGCGGCCCAGGGTGGCCAGGAGGGCTTCGCGGCGGGTGGCCAGCTCGGTGTCGGGGACGCGGAGGTCGATGGTGCGGGACGGGATGTCGATGTCGATCTGGTCGCCGTCCTGGACCAGGGCGATGATGCCGCCCTCGGCGGCCTCGGGGGAGGCGTGTCCGATGGAGAGGCCGGAGGTGCCGCCGGAGAAACGCCCGTCGGTGATCAGGGCGCAGGCCTTGCCGAGGCCCCTGCCCTTGAGGAAGCTCGTGGGGTAGAGCATCTCCTGCATCCCGGGGCCGCCCTTCGGACCCTCGTAGCGGATGACCACCACGTCGCCCGCGGTGATCTTGCCGCCGAGGATGCCCTCGACGGCGTCCTCCTGGGACTCGAAGACCACGGCGGGCCCGCTGAAGCGCAGGACCGACTCGTCCACGCCGGCCGTCTTGACGATGCACCCGTCGGGGGCGATGTTGCCGTACAGCACGGCGAGCCCGCCGTCACGGCTGTAGGCGTGCTCGAGGTCGCGCACGCACCCCTCGGCCCGGTCCAGGTCGAGGTCCTCCCACTGGGCGTTCTGGGAGTAGGCCTTGACGGTGCGCACGTTGCCGGGCGCGGCGTGCCACAGCTCCAGCGCCTCGGGGGTGACGCCGGGCGACGCGGGGTCCCAGGCGCTGAGGTACTCGGTGAGGGAGGAGGCGTGGATGCTGTGGGTGTCGCGGTGCAGCAGCCCGGCGCGGTCCAGCTCGCCGAGGATCGCGGGGATGCCGCCCGCGCGGTGGACGTCCTCGACGTGGTACTTGGAGGTGGCGGGCGCGACCTTACACAGGCACGGCACCCGCAGCGACAGCTCGTTGATCTCCTTCAGCCCGAAGTCGACGCCCGCCTCCCGGGCCGCCGCCAGCAGGTGGAGGATCGTGTTGGTGGAGCCGCCCATCGCGACGTCCAGCGCCATGGCGTTCTCGAAGGCGTCGCGGGTGGCGATGGCCCGCGGCAGCACGGACGCGTCGTCGTGCTCGTAGTAGCGGTTGGCGATCTCGACGACCTGCCGCCCGGCCCGCTCGAACAGCGCCTTGCGGGCGACGTGGGTGGCCAGGGTCGTGCCGTTGCCGGGCAGCGCCAGGCCGATCGCCTCGGTCAGGCAGTTCATGGAGTTGGCGGTGAACATGCCGCTGCACGAGCCGCAGGTCGGGCAGGCGTTCTCCTCCATCTCCAGCAGCTCGGCGTCCGACACGCTGTCGTCGGCGGCGGCGACCATCGGGTCGATGAGGTCGAGCTTGCGCCCGGAGGTGGACTTGCCCGCCTCCATGGGCCCGCCGGAGACGAACACGGTGGGGATGTTGAGCCGGAACGCGGCCAGCAGCATGCCCGGCGTGATCTTGTCGCAGTTGGACACGCAGACCAGCGCGTCGGCGCAGTGGGCGTTGACCATGTATTCGACCGCGTCGGCGATCAGCTCGCGGGACGGCAGGGAGTAGAGCATGCCGCCGTGGCCCATGGCGATGCCGTCGTCCACCGCGATGGTGTTGAACTCGCGCGGGATCGCCCCGGCCTCGCGGACGCCCGCCGCCACCACCTCGGCCACCTCGCGCAGGTGCACGTGGCCGGGCACGAACTGGGTGAAGCTGTTGGCCACCGCGACGATCGGCTTGCCGAGGTCCGAACCCGCCACGCCCGTGGCGCGGAGCAGCGCACGCGCGCCGACCATGTTCCTGCCGTGCGTGACCGTGCGAGATCTGAGGGCCGGCATGACCGTTCTCCCATCCGATGACTGCTCAGTCTTCAAATGGTACGGCCGCCGCTCGGTAGGCGAGACCAGTGGTCCACAGGCTGGACGCGTGACAAAGATCCTTCGGGGCCCCCGGGGGCAGTGGTGGATGTCGGGAGACCCCGAAGGACCCTTACGACGGTCAGTTCTCGGGATAGCGCGCAGGCAGGACCTCCGCGGCGACCGCGTAGATGTCCTCGATCTCCTCCGGGGTCAGGGAACGTTCCCGGTTGGTGATCCACCTGCGCACCCGCCCGCCGTCGAACACGTCGACCTCGCGGATGTTGAGGATCTTCCACGGGATCGCCGGACCGTAGATCGCCAGGGACGGCACGACCGTGACCTCGTGGCCGAGCGCCTTGGTGATGAGCTCACCCGCCTGGGACGCCTCCCAGCGGGCCTCGTCCAGCCGGGGCTTCTGGTTGAAAGGCCCGTGGAACAGCTTGCGGTGCGACTGCACGCGCACCGGCAGGCGCTTGTCCCACTTCTCGGAGTCGACGGCGTAAACGCCGGTCGGCCCGATGACCAGGTGGTCGATCTGCGCGTCGCTGCCGGGGATGGCCCTCGCGTGCAGGGTGAGGTAGCCGCTGCGCTCGAGTTTCTTCAGCTGGGCCTCGGTGCGGCGCTCGGCCACGGAGGCGCGCCGCCACGGGGCGACGGAGGACACCGTGCGCGCGCGGTAGATCGTGTCGGCGATGGCCGCGATGATCGCCGCGATCAGCCCCAGGCGCCAGCTCCACAGCGGGATGCCGACGACGAGCCCGGCGGCGACCGCGATCATCAGGCGGATGCGCAGCGGCCGGTACTTGGGCTGCTGGAGCAGGCCGAGCAGGGAGGCGCGCTCGACGGGCGCGTAGGTCTCCTCGGGAGGCGCCGGCTGAGATCGCGGCTCCGAGGAGCGGTCACTCACCCAGATGGGTGACGTACTGTGACCGTCGTCTGGGTCTAGGCCGGAATCCACGCTACTCACGGTAGTTGACGCCCCGGGGTGTGCCTAGTGTTGGCTAGTTCACATTTTTGTGGCCGTGGGTTCCCGCATCGTACGGTGAAAAGCCGGGTATCTACATTTTTTCTCTCTAGATAACTCCCGGCCGGACGCCATACTGTGCGGAAGCGTGGCGCACATACACGATCTCACAGTCCTGGAGCTCGCGGCGGCCGTCCGGCGCCGGGAGCTGTCCCCGGTCGAGATCACCGAGCACTATCTGGATCGTATCGAGCGGCTGGACGCGCAGGTGGGCGCTTTCGTCACGCCCACCCCGGAACTGGCCCTCGATCAGGCACGGGACGCCGAGGCCCTGCTGCTGTCGGGCGCCGAGCCGCCGCCGCTGCTGGGCGTTCCCGTGCCGATCAAGGACCTGAACCTCGTGAAGGACGTGCCGATCCTGTTCGGCTCGGCGACCTACGAGGGGTTCGTCGCACCCGTGGACGACAGCATGGTGGAGCGGCTCCGCGAGGCCGGCACGATCATGCTGGGTAAGACCGCAACCCCCGAATTCGGACTGCCCTGTTACACCGAGACGTACGTCTCACCGCCGTCCCGCACGCCGTGGGATCTGTCGCGGTCGGCGGGCGGCTCCAGCGGGGGCGCCGCCGCCGCGGTCGCCGCCGGGCTCGCCCCGGCCGCGCACGGCAGCGACGGCGCGGGCTCCATCCGCATCCCCGCGTCGGTGTGCGGGCTGTACGGCATCAAGCCGACCCGCGGCCGCATCTCGTTCGCGCCGATCCTGCCCGACCTCGCGGGCCTGTCGACCAGCGGCCCCATCGCCCGCACCGTGGCCGACGCCGCCGCCCTGCTGGAGGCGATGGCGCACAACCAGCCCGGGGATCTGTACGTCGCGCCGCCGTCCCCCGTGGGGTTCACCGAGGCCGTCACCCGGGACCCGGGGCGGCTGCGGATCGGCCGCACCGCCACTCCCGTGGTGCCGGGCGCCGTGGTGCACCCGGAGGTGCTCGCGGCGTACGAGAACGCGTCGGCGCTGCTGGAGTCGCTCGGCCACGAGGTGGTCGACATGCCGCCGGCGTTCGGCGCCTCGATCGTCCCGGAGTTCGAGAAGCTGTGGTTCTGCTTCGCGGGCGTGCACCCGGTGAACCCGGAGATGGAGCCCAAGCTGCGCCCCCTGACCCGCTGGCTGCGCGAACGCGGCTTCGCGACGCCGGCCCCGGTGTTCCTCCAGGCCCAGTCGGCGCTGCAGACCGCGACCCGCTTCGGGTTCCTGGTGATGAACGAGTACGACGCCATCCTCTCCCCGACGGTCACCGAGCCCCCCGTTCCCGTGGGCTGGTTCGAGGACGTCGAGGACCCCGAGGAGACGTTCCGGCGGATGGAACGTTTCGCGCCGTTCGCCGCCACCTACAACGTCAGCGGCCAGCCCTCGGTCAACCTCCCGCTGCACTGGACCCCCGAAGGGCTGCCGGTCGGCGTGATGCTGTCGGGCCGCGTCGGCGCCGAGGCCACCCTCATCTCGGTCTCCGCCCAGGTCGAGGCCGCGGTGGGCGGCTTCTGGGGGGAGCGCCGCCCGTCCATGTGGTGATTCAGGGCGCCTCGATCAGCTTGACCAGGTGGGCGGCCACGTCTGCCAGCAGGGTGGCCGGGACGATCGGGGCGGCGGCGACGGCGGAGAACAGCGCGGGCAGGCCCTGCAGCGGGAAGGCGTCGCCGGTGAGGGCGGCCTGGCCCGGGACGGTCCGGGCCAGCTGGGCCCGGCTGCGGGCCCAGGCGTCCTGGACCTCCTCGGGCGAGGGGACGCCGAAGCCGTGGCCGACGGGGGCGGCGTGCCTCAGCCGGACGAGTGGGGTGTCGGCGAAGGCACGGGCCGTCTTGCACCGGGCCACCAGGTCCTCGCGGGACTCCACGGGGACCCAGTCCATCGCGGTGCACGGGTTGCGGCAGCGGGCCACGCAGGTGGCGAGGGCCCCGGCGAGCTGGCTGTGCTGGCGGTCGAAGTAGGCGCGCCAGCCCGCCGGCGGCTCGTGCGCCACCCGCAGGGTGCGCTCGGCGGCCGACTTCTCCGGCTTGGTGTGGTCGCACTCGCGGTCGCCGATGGCACCGAACCTGCTGCCCTCGGCCCGCAGGCCCTCGGGCCAGCGCGCGGGGTCGCCCGCGTGGCCGAGCACCGGCTCGAAGGCCAGCAGCGGGAGGTACTCCCCGGCGATGTGCACGGCTGCCATCAGCGAGCTGAGCTCGCGGCGCTCCCACCGCACCTTGATCACCTCAAGGAGCAGCCCGTACGCCGGGCGCAGCGATGCCAGCGCGCCCCGCGGCTGCTCGCGCGCCGTCTGCGGCATGTGGCAGTCACGGGCGCGGCGCCGCAGCGGCGCGGGCACGATCCCGGCGTCCACCTCGGCCGCGAAGTCCTCGGCGTCCAGGGTGAGCAGCCGCTGGCCGAACTCGCACAGCGCCGGGATCAGCACCGCCTCGGGCATGACCTTGGGCGCCAGCGCCCCGAGGTCGGCGAACGCGTGGCGCCGGGCGAGCTCCGCGAGAAGGTGTCGGGGCGAATCCACCCGGACACCTTCTCATGTCGCCGGTGACCCTTCGTACGCACCGGGCTCACGCCACCGGTGATCTCCCGTCCATACGGGCCGCCGCCGTGCGGCCGAGCTCCACCAGCGCGTCCGGGTGCGGCGGGCCGGCGGGGGAGTGGACGTGGACGGCGAACGTCCCCACGCCGGTGCGGGCGGCGATCACGCCGGGGTAGAGCATGGCCGCGCTGCCCACCCCCGGCACCGGCCTGCCCTGGATCCGGGTGAGCAGATGCCCGAGCGCCATGAGGTATGCGCCGCGCCGGCCGGAGGCGGCGTACACGTCCACCGTGACCTCGGTGCCCGCGGTGGTCCGGTAGCGGCAGGACTCGGTGGCGAGCCATCCGGGCGTGGTCGGCCCGTCGGGGTTCGCCTCGGCCGCCCCGGTCTCGATGCCGAGCACCCGGCGCAGGTCGGCCGGCGTCACCAGGGCCGTGACCTTGGACGACACCGCGGTCGTCCGGGCCGCGCTCCCGGCGAACGGCCCGGCCTCGCCGAGGTTGAGCGGGGCGTCCAGCGTGTGCTCGCCGGTGTCGTCGTAAGAAGGGGTGTCCCGGTGCCGCGAGCGCGCGAGGACCTCCACCTCGTGGATCCAGCCGACCCGGCGCCCGGCCCGCACCCGGACCACGTCGCCCTCGGCCAGCGGCTCCCACTTGGCCTCGTCGATGCCGAAGGCCTTCACCTCGCGGGCGCGGCCGTCGTCCAGGGCCACCCAGTAGGCGTACTTGGGCTTGTCGTCGTTGGAGCCCGCCTGGAAGCGTCGCAGCCGGACGATCTGCCCCTCCAGTTCGGCCCTGGCGGCGAGATCCGCCACGGCGAAGGCGATCGGCAGGGCCGCGACGGTGCCGCCGACGAGCAGGGCGACCGGCATCACCAGCGGCTGCGGCCACACGTCGAAGGCGTTTCCGGCGATCGCCACCATCCACGTCCAGAACCCGGCGAACAACCCGGTGACCACCCCGCTGAACGCGACGGTCAGCGGCGGCCGGCCCCACAGGAACCGCCGCGGGTACCGCACGTCGACCACGTGCCACATGCCGCCGTAGTCCGACCAGGCGCGCCGGTCGTCGGCGGGCACGCTGACCGGCAGGCTGGCCACGGCCCGCCCGGCGAGGCCGAGCGCGGCGGCGTACGCCAGGTGCCTGCCCCAGACGGTCACCGCCGCCGCCGGCCGCTCCGCGTAGGCGTTCCCCGCGGCCAGGTGCTCGCGCACGCCGAGCCAGTACCCGGCCGCCTTGGCGCCCTCGGCGGTGCCGCGCTCGCCGTTCAGCTTGCCCACCAGGGCGGTGAGCACCGCGAACGCCAGGAAGGCCGCGCCGAAGCCCCCGCCCCTGTTGTCGTCCTCGGCGGTGGCGGCCACCGCGAGGCCGGTCGCCCCGGCGGGCAGTGCGGCGGCGAGCGTCAGCAGACTGGCCTGGGCCTTGCTCCACCGGGCCCGCGACAGTCCCTGAGCGCGGGCCTCGGCGACCACCTTGCGCCGGAAGCTCTTCCACCACCGGCCGAGGCTGCGAGCGCCCTCGGCCAGCGCGCCGGTCGCCACCACCCCGTCCACGGCCAGGGACCGCACGTGGTCGTACACCAGCTTCTCGTACGACGCCAGCGGCTCACGGGGCTCGCGCATCCGCACCAGGGACAGCTCGGGACCGATCTCCTCGATCTGCACGGCGCCCTTGGCGGCCAGGTCGAGCAGGGTCGCCGCGGCGGCCTCGTCGCACAGCCGCCAGCCGCCGGTGATCAGGTCGACCACGGCGGGCGACTCCGGGCGCAGCGCGCCGGTCGCGAGCCCCGGCCGTACGGCGGGGGTGCGGGTCGCGAAGGACAGGGCGGCCACCAGCAGCCCCCACAGGGCGAGCGTGACCGCCACGACCGCCAGGAAGATCATCGCCATGACGGGAGGCGGGTCAGAAACGGACCTGGACGGGGCCGCGCTCCTCGCCGGGCGTCTGGAAGTACACCCGCGCGGTGAACCCGGTCATCCCGGCCACGATGTTCGCCGGCACCGTCTGGATGCCGTTGTTGTAGGCCAGCACGGCGTCGTTGTAGTACTGGCGCGAGTACGCGATGCGGTTCTCGCTGGTCGCCAGCTCGTCCTGGAGGGCGGCGAAGTTCCGGTCGGCCTTGAGGTCGGGATAGGCCTCCGACAGGGCGAACAGGTTCTTCAGCGCGCCGCTGAGCATGTTCTCCGCGGCGGCCTGGTCCTGCGGGCCCTGCGCGGCGACGGCGTGGTGCCGGGCGGCGATCACGGCCTCCAGGGTCTGCCGCTCGTGCGCGGCGTAGCCCTTGACGGTCTCGACGAGGTTGGGGATCAGGTCGTGGCGCCGCTTGAGCTGCACGTCGATCTGCGCCCACGCGTTGTCCACGGCGCCGCGCCTGCGGACCAGCCCGTTGTAGGTCGTGACGGCGAAAAGGATCAGGAGGAGCAACAGGACGGCGACGACGCCGGCGACGACGAGGGTAATCACGGGGGGTCCTCCCGGGCGGTGGTGACAGCGCGCACATCAGACCTGGCCAGGCCCGGTGTGAACGGCCGCTGTCCTTGCTGTGTCCCCATCTCACCGCCCGCCGCTTGCACGGCGCTTACAGGCGGCCGAACCCCCGGTGGACGACCGGCCCGCCTGACGCGCAACCGGACTTGCGCGTCAGGCGGGCCGGGCTCGCGGGCGGGCGTCAGGCGGCCGAGGCGTCCTTGGCCCGAGCGCGCAGCGCCCGGCTGACGCCGTCGGCGCCCTCCAGCAGGAGACGGCGCAGCGCGTGCGGCGGTGCGGAGGCGGAGATGTAGTCCTGGGTGCGGGCCACGGTCGCCGGGTCGATCAGCAGCGTCGGGTAGCAGCCGATCGCGAAACGCTGCGCGCTGTCGGACGACCATTCGGCGTAGATGCGGCCGACCTCGGCGAAGAACCGCTCGCCGTACGGCTGGAGCAGCTCGGCGTGGTCGGGGTCCATGAAGCCGACGATGGTCGAGCGCAGCATCGCCCCGCTCAGCGCGCCGCCCGTGATGGCGGACCACGCGGCGGCCTTGGCCTCGGCGGTCGGCACGGACGCCTGGCACGTGGCCGCGGCCCGCTCGCCGGTCGCCGTCGGGTCGCGCCGCAGCTCGGCCGCGATGTCGTCCGGGCCGAGCACGCCGCCCGCCGCCAGCGAGTGGATCAGCGACCACCGCAGGTCGGCGTCGACGGTCAGGCCCTCGGGCACCGACGTGCCGTCCAGGATGCCCTGGACGAACGCCAGGTCGCCGGGCGAGGTGGCGCCCGAGGTGAAGGCGTTGACGAAGGACAGCTGGTGGTCCGACCCCGGCTCGGCGCCGTCGATCAGGCGGCGCAGCGCCGCCGACAGCTCGGCGAGGCCCTCGGCGCGCCAGGCCGGGTCGGCGTACAGCCGGGTGGCCTGGTGCGCCTGGCGCAGCACGGTCTGCAGGACGGTGATGTCGGTGATGGAGTGCACGCCGCCGGCGACCAGCCGCACGTAGTCGCGGGTGGCGGTCTCGGCGTCCCGCGTCATGTCCCACGCCGCGGCCCAGCACAGGGCGCGCGGCAGCGAGTCGGTGAAGGCCGCGATGCCGCCGTTGACCAGCGTGCGCAGCGAGCGCTCGTCCAGCCGGATCTTGGCGTAGGTGAGGTCGTCGTCGTTGAGCAGGATCAGGTCGGGCTGCGCCTCGCCGACCAGCTCGGCCACCGCGGTGCGGGCGCCGACCACGTCCAGCTCGACGCGGCGGACCCGCTCCAGCGCGTCACCGGACCAGGAGTACAGGCCGATGGCGATGCGGTGGGACCGCAGGGTGGGGTATTCGGCCGGGGCCTCCTGCAGCACGTCGAAGCCGAGGAACCGGCCCTCGTCGTCCGTCGTGAAGGACGGCCGCAGCGTGTTGACCCAGGAGGTCTCCAGCCATTCCTTCGACCAGGACGACAGGTCGCGCCCCGAGGTGCGCTCCAGGGCGGACAGCAGGTCCTTCAGCTCGGTGTTGCCCCAGGCGTGCTCGCCGAAGTAGTCGCGCACGCCGGCCAGGAAGTTGTCCAGCCCGACGTAGGCCACGAGCTGCTTGAGCACCGCCGCGCCCTTGGCGTAGGTGATGCCGTCGAAGTTGACCTCGACCGCCTGCATGTCCGGGATGTCGGCGGCGATCGGGTGGGTGGACGGCAGCTGGTCCTGGCGGTAGGCCCAGGCCTTCTCGACGTTGGCGAAGGTGGTCCACGCGGCCTGGCCCCAGCGGGTGGCCTCGGCCTGGCAGAGCACCGACATGTACGTGGCGAACGACTCGTTCAGCCACAGGTCGTCCCACCAGCGCATGGTGACCAGGTCGCCGAACCACATGTGGGCCATCTCGTGCAGGATGGTCTCGGCGCGGCGCTCCACCATGGCGTCGGTGACGCGCGAGCGGAAGACGTAGTCCTCCAGCAGGGTGACCGCGCCGGCGTTCTCCATGGCCCCGGCGTTGAACTCCGGGACGAACAGCTGGTCGTACTTGCCGAAGGGGTACCGGAGGCCGAAGACCTGGTGGAAGAAGTCGAAGCCCTGCCGGGTCACCTCGAAAACGTTGTCGGCGTCGAGGTGCTCGGCCAGCGAGGCGCGGCAGAAGATCCCGAGCGGGATGCCGTCGTGCTCGGCGCGCACCACGGAGTACGGCCCGGCGATCAGGGCGGTGATGTACGTCGACATCACCGGCGTGGGCGGGAAGTGCCACCGCTTGGCGGACTGGAGCACGCCGTGCCTGCCCTGGTGCTCCTCCAGCGTCTCGACCGAGTCGGGGGCGGCGTTGGACACGACCTCCCAGTCGGACGGCACCAGCGTGGACAGCTCGAAGGCGGCCTTCAGGTCGGGCTGGTCGAAGCAGGCGTACATGCGGTGGGCGTCGGCCGTCTCGAACTGCGAGTGCAGGTAGACCTTCTGGTCGACGGGGTCGACGAACCGGTGGAGGCCCTCGCCGGTGCGCATGTAGACGCAGTCGGCGTCGACGCGCAGCTCGTTGGCGGCGGCCAGGCCCGGCAGGGGCAGACGGCCCGTGGCGGCGTCGTAGGTGGAGACGTCGAGCTCGGTGCCGTTCAGCGTCGCCGAGCGGATCTTGGCCTCGGCGAGTTCGATGAACGTGGCCGCGCCGGGCTCCGCACAGGAGAAGCGGACCGTCGTGATGCTCTCGAACCGCTCTTCGCCCTCGGTGAGGTCGAGCTCGACCGAGTAGGACTCGACGTCGAGCAGCCGGGCCCGCTCCCTGGCCTCGTCGCGGGTCAAATTGCCTGCCACATCCACTCCTCGTCCTGGCGCTCCTCCCGCCTCCTCGCGGAAGGGATGCATGAATCCTGCCACGTCGGGCGCCGTGATGGCGCACGGGTTTCCGCCGGGTGCCCAGGGCTCCGTCATCCCCATGTCAGCCCTATTCCATACTCGATTAGGGTGGAATAGAACGGCCCAGGGGGTGGGTTGGGGCTGTTGTCGCGGCAATCCACGACGCCGAACCCCGCACAGGAAAGCTGAGTGTCATGACCGAACCAACTCCGGTCGACTTCTGGTTCGACCCGCTGTGCCCGTGGGCCTGGATGACCTCCCGCTGGGTCAAGGAGGTCCAGGGCGTGCGGTCCATCGAGCCCCGGTGGCACATCATGAGCCTCGCCGTGCTGAACGAGGACAAGGACATCTCCGACGAGTACCGCGAGGCGCTCAAGGACGCGATGGCGTCGGTGCGCGTGCTCCAGGCCGCCGCCGACAAGTACGGCGAGGCCGTCCTCGGCGACCTGTACACCGCGATCGGGACCCGCTTCCACGTCGAGGGCGTGCTGGCGGCGGCCAAGGGACCGGGCCGGCCCGCCGCGGTCCGCGCGGCGCTGGCCGAGGCCCTCGAATCCCTCGGCCTGGACGCCGGCCTGGTGGACGCCGCCGACTCCACCGAGTACGACGACGCCGTGCGCCGGTCGCACGAGCGCGGCATCACCCTGGTCGGCCAGGAGGTCGGCACCCCGGTGATCGCCGTCGGCGACATCGCCTACTTCGGCCCGGTCGTCAGCCCCGCCCCCAAGGGCGAGGACGCGGGGAAGCTGTGGGACGGTGTGCTGCTGGTTGCGGGCACCGACGGTTTCTTCGAGATCAAGCGATCCCGCACCAGGGCGCCCATCTTCACCTGAGGCGAGCTCCGCGCACACGCGCCCGGGTAGCGTTCAGGTTTCGAATCGTCAACATCCGGCGTCAGGGAGTGACCCTCGCGGCGGCGCCGCCGTAACGTCGTTCGGACGGCGCCGGTCGCCCGCCCCGGGACGGCGCCCAACGGGTGCGAGGGTTGAGGGTATGCGGCAGTTGTACGTGCGCGGAGCATGGGTCCCGTCCTCCTCGGGGGACGGGACCGACGTCGTCGATCCGGCGACCGAGCAGGTCGTCGACCGTGTGCCCACCGGCTCGCCGGACGACGTGGACCGCGCCGTGGCCGCGGCGCGCGAGGCGTTCCCCGCGTGGTCGCGCACCCCGGCCGCCGAGCGCGCCGGGCTGCTGAGCGCCGCGGCGGGGCTGCTGCGGGAGCGGGCCGAGGAGATCGCGCGGATCATCGCGACCGACATGGGCGCGCCGTACCCCATGGCGCTGCGGGTGCAGACGCTCGTGCCGCTCGCGGTGCTCGAGGACCACGCCCGGATGGCCGCCGAGCTGGACGAGGCGGGCCGGCGGGTCGGCAACTCGCTGATCGTGCGCGAACCCGCCGGGGTGGTCGCCGCCATCACGCCGTGGAACTACCCGCTGCACCAGGTGATGTGCAAGGTCGCGCCCGCCCTCGCCGCGGGCTGCACCGTCGTGCTCAAGCCGAGCGAGGTCGCGCCGCTCGCCGCGTACGCCCTCGCCGAGATCTTCCACGAGGCCGGGCTGCCCCCCGGCGTGTTCAACATGGTCAGCGGGCTCGGGCCGGTGGTGGGGGAGGCGCTGGCCGCCCACCCGGGGGTCGACGTGGTGTCGTTCACCGGTTCCACCCGGGCCGGGCGCCGGGTGGCGGCGCTGGCCGCCCACACGATCAAGCGGGTCGCGCTGGAACTCGGCGGCAAGTCGGCCAACGTGATCCTCCCCGGTGCCGACATGCGCGCCGCCGTCAAGGTGGGCGTGGCGAACGCCTTCATCAACTCCGGCCAGACCTGCTCGGCCTGGACCCGCATGCTCGTCCACCGCGACAGCTACGACGAGGCCGTGGAACTCTCGGTGGCCGCCACGGCCGGATACACCCTCGGCGGCCCCTTCGACGAGGGCACCCGTCTCGGGCCGCTGGTGTCGGCGGCGCAGCGCGACCGCGTGGCCGGTTACGTCACCCGGGGGCAGGAGGAGGGCGCCCGGCTGGTCGCCGGTGGCGGCGACCGGCCGAAAGAACGCGGTTTCTACATCGAGCCCACCGTCTTCGCCGGGGTGGAGCCCGGCATGGCGATCGAGCAGGAGGAGATCTTCGGGCCGGTGCTGGTCATCGTGCCGTACGCCACGGTGGACCAGGCCGTCGAGATCGCCAACGGCACGCCGTACGGCCTGGCGGGCGCGGTGTGGGCGGACAGCGAGGAGGCCGCCGTGGCCGTGGCGCGGCGGCTGCGCACCGGCCAGGTCGCGATCAACGGCGGCCGCTTCAACCACGCGGCGCCGTTCGGCGGGTACAAGCAGTCGGGCGTGGGCCGCGAGCTGGGGGAGTACGGCCTGGAGGAGTACCAGGAGATCAAGTCGCTGCAGCTGTGACCCAGCGGGCGGGACCGGTCAGGGGGCCTGGAGGAGGATCTGCCGGGCCGTGTCCTTGGCCAGGTGGTCGACGTAGAGCACGCCGTCCAGGTGGTCGCACTCGTGCTGGAAGCAGCGGGCCGGCATGCCGCGGGCCTTCAGCTTCACCGGGCGGCCGAGGCGGTCGACCCCGCTGAGGCTCACGCCGGCCGCGCGGGGCGTCGTGGCGTACAGCGGCTTGCCGGTGGTGCGGCCCGGGATCGACAGGCAGCCCTCCTGGTCCAGGATCTGCTCGGTGTCGTCGACCACCAGCTCGGGGTTGACGACGTGGCCCTTGCGCCCGCTCACGTCGTATACGAACACCCGCTTGGCCACGCCGATCTGCGGCGCGGCCAGGCCGACGCCGTCCGCCGCGTACATCGCCTCCATCATCTCGTCGATGAGGCGCCGCAGGTCACGGTCGAAGTCCGTCACCGGCGCGGCGGGGCTGCGCAGCACCGGGTCGCCGATCACGCGGATGTCGCGCATTTGAGCTCTCCTGTAAGAGGTCCTAGGGCCGAGAGACCATTACTCTAGCGGACGGCGGGCCGCCGGTCCCACCGGATCGCCATCGGCGCGGCCGGTTGGACCCGCGGGGCGCGTGACTGCGAGAATGAGGCCGTGCGCGTCTACCTCGCCGCCGACCACGCCGGCTACGAACTCAAGAACCACCTGGTGTCCTGGCTGAAGGACCACGGCCACGACGTCGTCGACGACGGAGCCTTCGTCTACGACGCCGAGGACGACTACCCCACCTTCGTGCTGCGCGCCGCCGAGGCCGTGGCCGCGGACCCGGGCGGGCTCGGCGTCGTGATCGGCGGCTCGGGCAACGGCGAGCAGATCGCCGCCAACAAGGTGCGCGGCATCCGCGCCGCCCTGGCCTGGAGCGAGGACACCGCCGCGCTCGGCCGCAAGCACAACGACGCCAACGTCATCGCCATCGGCGCGCGCATGCACACCGCCGAAGAGGCCACCCGCCTGGTCGAGGTCTTCCTCTCCACGCCGTTCTCCGGCGACGAGCGCCACCGGCGCCGCATCGCCCAGCTGTCCACCTACGAGAACTCCGGCGTCCTGCCGCCCCTGCCCGCGGGCGAGTGACGCCGCACGTCCCGCGGCACCCTTCGGCGCCGCGGGACGTGCCGGTTCGCCGCGTCAGTCGGCGCGGCGCCTCGGTTCGGGCTTGCGCCTCGGCTCGGGAACCCGCCGCTGCGGCGGCTCGGGGCGCTTGGCCGGCTGCTCGGCCTTGCGGGGCGCCTCGTCGCGCAGCGGCCTGCGGTCGGCGGAGTCCTGTTGCTCGGTGGTCGGACGGGACACGTCACGGGCGCGCATCGCCGTGACGGTGGTGATCTGCAAGCTCTGCAGTGCCATGCCCGGATCCTACTCAGTGGTTCAGAAGACCAGCCCGCCCCAGGGGGCGATCTCCCAGATCATCGCCGAGGACAACGCCCGCAGCGCGCCGTGCCGCAGCTCGTCGGCGACACCCGCCGAGTGGTACGGGCCGAGCGGCCGTCCGCCGAGGTAGGCGGCGCCGAGCACGCTCGCCGGCAGCCGCAGCTCCGCGGGGTCGGTGGTCCTGGACCAGGTGGAGCCCTCGCGGTCGCAGGACAGCCGCCAGCGGCCCTCGTTCCAGGGACACACCGGGTCGGTCACCTCCACGACCACGTCCGCCGCCGCGGAGTACGCCCGGGCCGTCATCGCCCGCTCCACGTCGACGACGCGCACCCACATCTCGTCCAGCCAGCCCGCCCTGAGCATCCGCGGCTCGGCGATCATGTGCATGAGCGGGTCGTCGACGGGCCGGTTCCAGGCGCGCAGCCGCGAGCACAGGTCGCGGTCGAGCACCTGCCGCCACACGAAGGCGTACGCGGCGGGGTCGAGGGCGAACAGCTCGCTCAGCAGCACCTCGCCCTCGGGCACGTCGTGCTCGGTGAACGACGGCTTGACCCGGAACAGCGCGTAGCCCCGCGTGCCCGAGTCGTCCTCGGCGATCACGCAGCGCTGCGGCCCGTTGCCGTGCCGGGCGCTCTCGTCGTCGGCCAGGATGCCGTTCCAGCGGGCCTCGTCGCGGGCGTACAGGCCGGGGCGCGTGGTGCGGACGGCCTCGAAGACCTTCGCCAGCTCCTCGCGCGCCTCGCTGGGCTTGACCACCCGCACGCGCAGCGCCGGATCGGACGGGGCGTGCGGCGCGAACTCCGACCCGCGCCGCGGGATGTCGAAGAACAGGTTGTCCACGGCCCTGCCGTAGCCGTAGCGGCCGTAGATCCCGGCCTCGGAGGCGTACAGCGCGGCGAGCGCCTCGCCGCTCTCGTGCAGGTCGGCGAGCTGGCGCCGCATGAGCGCGGACAGCACGCCCCTGCGGCGGTGGGACGGCAGCACGGCCACGGCCGTCACGCCGCACACCGGCTGCGGCCCGCCCGGGACGGTCATGGAGAAGCTGCACCCGACGGTCGTGCCGACCAGCTGATCGCCGTCGAAGGCACCGAGGGAACGGTCGAACTCGATCATCGACTCGAAGCGCGCGTTGCGCTCCGGCGGGAACTCCTCGTTGAAGGCCTCCTGGAACACTCCTATCCAGTCGGGCCACTCGGACTTGTCGAGGGTGCGTATTCTCGGGCTGAACCGGGGACTTGGCAGAGACGTCACGGGGTCACGTTAGGACCGGGCAAACCGGATCGGCCACCTAATATACCCGTTTAATGATCAAGGTCTTGGTCAAGTGGGCTGCCCGAAGGGCATCCGGGCAGATAGAGTCGGCTCCATCATGAGTTCCCGTCCGGCGCCGCTGATCCCCCCGCGGCTCCGCGCGATCTTGGTACGCATCCCTTTTCTGGTGCGGATCGTGCGATTCCTCCGCAGGGGGCCACTGGCACGCGACCGGAATCTCCTGATCACTCTGAGCGTCACCACACTCCTGCTCGGCTTCCTGTCCGCCCGGGTCTCCAGTGAGTGGTTCTCGCCCAGCCTGTTCATCCTGGTCACCCTGGTCGGCGGCCTGCAGCTGCGGCTGCGCAGCCTGGCCGTGCTGCTCTGCTCGGTCTTCGCCGCCCTCGGCACCATCGCGGTGCTGCTCGGGCCGCGCCACCTCACGCCCGGCATGCTGGTCACGCTCGGCTTCACCATGGTGCTCGCCGTGCTGATGGCCCGCACCCGCGGCAAGCTCGGCGTGCAGGGGCTGCGCGGCGACGCCATGCTGCTGGAGCTGCGCGACCGGCTCAAGCGGCAGGGCGACCTGCCCGCGCTGCCCAAGGACTGGGGCTCGCGGGTCGTGCTCAAGCAGGCCGGCGGGTCGTCGTTCGGCGGCGACTTCCTGGTGTCCACCCGCAACGGCTCCATCCTGGATATCGCGCTGGTCGACGTCTCGGGCAAAGGCGTGGACGCCGGCACCCGCGCGCTGATGCTGTCGGGCACCTTCGGCGGGCTGCTCGGCTCGGTCGAGGCGTTCCTGCCCGCGTGCAACGCCTACCTCCATCGCCAGCCCGAGGGGGAGGGGTTCGTCACCGCCGTCCACCTGAGGCTGGATCTTTCCACCGGGGCGTATGAGATCACCTCCGCGGGCCACCCGCCGGTGGTGAAGTTCGACGCCGGCACCGGCACCTGGCAGGTCTCGGCCGCCAAGGGCGTGGTGCTGGGCGTCGTGCCCGACCTCCACTGCGAGCCGGACAGCGGCGTGCTGCACAAGGGCGACGCCCTCATGCTCTACACCGACGGGCTGATCGAGCAGCCGGGCCGCGACATCGACTCCGGGCTCGACCGGCTGCTCGGCGAGGCCGAGCGCCTCGTGCCGTCGGGCTTCCAGAGCGGGGCGCGGCCCCTGGTGGACTCGATGTCGGCCGGGCACAACGACGACTGCGCGCTCATCCTCATCTGGCGTCCGTGACCGCCGCCCCTACAGCCATCCGGCCTCGCTGGCGATGCGCACGGCGTCCAGGCGGTTGCGCGCCCCGGTCTTGTACATGACCCGCGACAGATGATTTCGGACCGTTCCCACGGACAGATACAGCTTCGCGGCAATCTCCTTGGAGGCCGAACCCTGCGCCGCCAGCCGCAGCACGTCCATCTCCCGAGGGGTCAGCGGGTTGTCCGCCGAGGTCAGCGCGGCGATCGCCAGGTCGGAGTCGACGGCCTTGCGCCCCGAGGCGACCCTGCGGATGCCGTCCGCCAGCGGCTCGGGGGCCACGTCGATGCTGAGGAAACCGAGGGCGTGCGCGGCGAAGGCCCGCCGCACCTGCCCCGGATTGGGCTGCGCGGACAGCAGCAGTACCCTGCAGCGTGGCGCCTTCTCGTGCAGGCGGGCCGCGGCGGTCAGTCCGTCGAGGTCGGGGAGGTCCACGTCCATCACGGCGACGTCGGGGTCGAGTTCCAGCGCCGCCGGCACGACGTACTCACCACAGGCCACATCGGCGATCACCGTGAGATCCTTCTCCGCGTCCAGCGAGGCCACCAGTCCCCGCCGGACAAGGGGGAGATGTTCGGCAACCAGGATGCGTATCAAGGTTCTCCTAGGGGGCATTGTGGCGCTGAATCCGGCAAATGTTACTTAACCGAGTCATATCCCACGGTGTCGAGATGATTGCTTACCGTCAATGCAGTCTCCCGATTCGGTGCACCGTGCGCAAGTCACTCCTACGGTTGGTCGGTGTGAAGATGATTAACCCGGTGGGACCGGGCCATCCCCGAGTTCGGTTAGTCTCGGAGAGGGCAATCCAAACCCAACACATCTTCTCCGCAGGTGGGGGGCAGCAGCTATGAGCTGGCTCGTCGTGGCCGGGTTTCTCATCTTCTTCCTCGGGTTGATGGCGTCGATTGCCCTGCACGAGATCGGCCACCTGGTCCCCGCCAAGTTCTTCGGGGTGAAGGTCACCCAGTACATGGTCGGTTTCGGGCCCACGCTGTGGTCCAAGCGGACCAAGGAAACCGAATACGGCGTGAAATGGATTCCGCTCGGCGGCTACATCCGCATGATCGGCCCGCTCCCGCCGCGCCCGCAGGATCAGGGCAAGCTGCGCAACCTCTCCACCGGCTACTGGCAGGGGCTCATCGAGAGCGCCAGGCAGGCGTCCCTGGAGGAGGTCAGGCCGGGTGACGAGGACCGCGTCCTGTACCGCAAGCCCTGGTGGCAGCGCCTGATCATCTTCGTGGGTGGCCCCGCGATGAACTTCGTGCTCGCCTTCGTGCTCTTCGCGGTCGTGCTGATGGGGTTCGGCATCCAGGTCGCCCAGCCGGTCGTGGCCGCCGTCTCCAAGTGCGTCATGACCGTCCAGGAGCAGCAGAAGGGCCAGGAGTGCACCTCCGCGCACGTCGCGTCCCCCGCCGCCGTGGCCGGCCTGCGGGCCAACGACAAGATCGTGGCCGTGGGCGGCACCCCGGTCACCAGCTGGGAGCAGGCCACCAAGCTGATCCGTCAGCACGGCGCCGGGCCGATCGCCGTCCAGGTCGAGCGGAACGGCACGCCGCTGACCCTCACCCCGACGCTCATCGCGCAGGACCGGCCCTCGGCGGACGACCCAGCCAAGATCGAGAAGAACGCCGGCTTCCTCGGTGTGAGCCCCGTGGTGGTCGTCGAACGTCAGAACCTCGGCTTCGTCGCCGGCACGATGTGGGACTTCACCGCCCGCACCGCCGCGTCGCTGGCCCGCTTCCCCGAGCGCATCGGCGGCGTCTGGGACGCCGCCTTCAGTGGCGCCAAGCGTGACATCAACAGCCCCGCCAGCATCGTCGGCGCGGGAAGGATCGGCGGCGAGATCGCCGCGTCCGCCGCCCCCCTGGACACCAAGATCATCTCGTTGATCCAGCTGCTCGCCTTGGTGAACCTCGCGATCGGCATGTTCAACCTGGTCCCGCTGCTGCCCCTGGACGGCGGCCAGATCGCCGGCGCCCTGTGGGAGGGCATCAAGCGCGCCTACGCCCGCCTGCGCCGCCGCCCGGCCCCCTCCTACGTCGACATCGCCAAGGCCCTGCCCCTGACCTACGCCGTGGTGGCCGTGCTCCTGGTCATGAGCACCCTGCTCATCTACGCCGACATCGTCAACCCGATCCGCCTGTCCGGCTGACCGGGCCCCATCTGACCGGCCCGTGCCCCGGGCCGGTCAGTACATCGAGATGTGCACGTGGTCGAAGTGGTTGGCAGTGACGCCGCCGCGGTCGGACATGGGGCGCCAGCCGGGGAAGCCCAGGTTGTAGATGCGCTGGCGGTAGATCACGTACTTGACGCCGAGCTTGCCGCCGTTCTTGATGATCCAGGCCGCGATCTCGTTGCCGAGGGCGGCGTCTCCGGCGGCGGGCAGCGCGCCGCCCGAGCTCAGCATGAAGTCGCAGGCGCGGCCGAGCGGGTGCTCGCCGCTGGTCTCCGCGCGGTAGCAGCCGACCGGGAAGCGCAGTGTGAAGTGGCTCCGCACCTCGGCGCGCATCAGCCGGGTGCGCGGGGTGATGTTGTCGCTCCCGGTGGGGAGTTCGGGCGCCCAGGCGCCGTTGGCCCGCTTGCCGGGGGCCGTGGGGATCAGCTTGTCCAGCTTGTCCTTGATCTCGTCGATCAGCTTCTCGGCGTCCTTGCGCTGCCCGGAGACCTCGGTCATGTCGTCCCGCAGCTCGGCGGTGAGCTTCTCGGCGTCGCCCGCGGCCTGCTTGCGGGTGTCGCGGGCGGAGGCGAACCCGCTCAGCCGGGCGCTCTGCTCGGCCTGGAGCTGCTCGAACATCGCGGCGCCGCCGTACCCGGGGGACATCAGCTCGCCCACCAGCCCGAGGCCGCCGGCCTGGTAGCGCAGTTGGGCGATGTCGCGCACTTGCGACTGGGCCAGGGCGTACGCCGCCTCGGCGGACTTCAGCCGGTCGCGCGCCGCCTTCTCGGCGGCCTTGGCCTTGCCGACGGCGACGCGCTTGGCGTTGTACTCGGCGATCAGCTTGTCGATCTTCTTGGTGAGCGACGCGAGCTGGGCCTTGAGTTCCTTCTCGGTGGGCTTGGGGGCGGCGGCTCCCGCCACCGCCTGGCCGGGCACCAGCCCGGCCATGAGCAGAACACACGCGGCCATGACCACGGAACCGCCGGTAGTGCGCGGCAGAGCCTTCTCCTCTCCATCCGCCGACCGGGTTAGCTGACGGGTTCGGGCCGGAGTCGCCCTACCACACGAGGTGGATTCACCCCAGAAACCACTGGGTCCCCGGTTCCCTGGCGAGGCGCCAGGGATTAGGCGTGACCGCCGTTACCGGCGGGAATGGATGGGATGCTAGTACTCTGCAGCGCCTTGTGGCGACTCATCGGACAAATTGGGCGAAACTAGGCATCCCTCAGCATCCGCGCGGCCTCCTCGGGCAGCACGTCGTTGACGAACGCCCCCATCGCCGACTCCGACCCCGCGAGGTACTTCAGCTTCTCCTTGGCCCGCCGGACGCTGAACAGCTCCAGGTGCAGGTACGCCAGATCGCGCCCCTCCCGCACCGGCGCCTGGTGCCAGGCCGCGACGTACGGCATCGGCACCCCGAACAGCCCGTCCAGCCGCCGTAGCACCCCGGTGTACAGGGTGCCGAACTCCGCCCGCTCCTCGGGCTCCAGGGCGTTCAGGTCGGGCACCCGGCGGTTCGGGTAGACGTGCACCTCGAACGGCCAGCGCGCCGCGGCGGGCACGAACGCCGTCCAGTGCTCGCCGGCCGCGACCACCCGCGTGCCCTCCGCCCGCTCGGCCGCCAGCACGTCCGCGAACAGGTCGCCGCCGGTGCGGTCCCGGTACCGCGCGGCGGAGCCGAGCATCTGCCGGGTGCGCGGGGTTAGGTAGGGATAGGCGTAGATCTGCCCGTGCGGGTGGGCCAGCGTGATGCCGATCTCGGCGCCGCGGTTCTCGAAGCAGAACACCTGCTCCACCCCGGGCAGCGCGGACAACTCGGCCGTGCGGTCCGCCCACGCCTGGAGCACCAGATCGACCTGCGCGGGGGAGAGGGCGGAGAACGACGAGTCGTGCCGGGAGGTGAAGCACACCACCTCGCACCGGCCCACGCCGGGCCGTACCTCGCTGAGCCCGCCCACCTGCTCGTACTCGCCCGGCACGAAACTGAAGGACGGGAAGCGGTTCTCGAAGACCGCGACGTCGTAGTCCGCGGCCGGGATCTCGGTGAGCCGCCCCGGCGCCGACGGGCACAGCGGGCACTGGTCGGCCGGGGGGAGGAAGGTGCGGCCCTGCCGGTGCCCGGCGACCGCCACCCACTCGTCCAGCAGCGGGTCGTAGCGCAGCTGCGACGACGGCGGGCGGGGCGGCAGGTCGCGGGTGTCGGGCGCGCCGCGGTCGGCGTCGTCCGCGCGGTCGAAATAGATGAGCTCGCGTCCGTCGGCCAGATGAGTGATCGTGCGTTTCATCCCCCGGCCACCTCGCTTTCCCTCTCGGTGCCGCCGCTCTCCGCGGGGTCGGCCAGGATGAGCGAGCAGTCCCGCTCGGCCAGGGCCTCGCGCGCCTCCTCCGGCAGGCCGGTGTCGCTGATCAGCACGTCGGCCTCCTCCAGCCTGGCGATCGTGCTGAAGCCCACCGTGCCCCACTTGGTGTGGTCGGCCAGCACGACCAGCCGCTGCGCCGCCGCGATCAGCTCGCGGTCGGTCTCGGCCTCCAGCAGGTTCGGGGTGCTGAACCCGGCCCGCGCGCTCATGCCGTGCACGCCGAGCATCAGTGTGTCGACGTTCAGTGTGCGCACCGCGCCCACCGCGACCGGCCCGACCAGCGCGTCGGAAGGGGTGCGCACCCCGCCGGTCAGCACGATGGTCTGGTCCGGCCGCCCGGCGTGGTGGAACACGTCGGCGACGCGGGGGGAGTTGGTGATGACGGTCAGCTCGGGCACGTCCACCAGGTGGTGCGCCAGCGTCCAGGTGGTGGTGCCCGCCGACAGCGCGACCGCCGTGCCCGGCCCCACCAGCTCGGCGGCCCGGCGGGCGATGGCCTCCTTCTCGGCCTGCTGGCGTACCGACTTGGCGGCGAAGCCGGGTTCCTCGGTCGAGCCGGACCCGACGGCGGTGGCGCCGCCGTGCACCTTCTCGACCAGGCCCCGCTCGGCCAGGACCTCCAGGTCGCGGCGGATGGTCATGTCCGACACCCCGAGGTCGCGCACCAGCTCCGCCACTCGGGCCGCGCCGTGCCTGCGCACGCGCCGCAGGATCGCCTGCTGCCGCTGCTGGGCCAGCATCGAGCCTCCTTTTCCACAGATTCCAGCAAATCATCCCATATTGCCAAGGGATCATTGTTGGAACCTGGTGGAATGGCCTTCTTTTCATGATCGAGGGTTGTGGGGGCAGGACGGCACGGGCATTGTTGGGGACGAGACCAAGGCGAAAGGTGATCCACGATGGGCAGACGTGCACGCAAGAGCCGGGCCCGCAAGAAGAAGAAGGCCAACCACGGCAGGCGTCCCGCGAGCTGACGCCCGCGCGCCGGGGTCAGCCGCAGCGGCCCCAGGCGGCCAGCAGCCGGGTCTGCGGATCGGCGTCCGCCGGGAGAGGCGGGCGCTCGCCGATCACGCCCGTCTGCCGGTAGGCCTCCTCGGTGCGCGCGAACCACTCGGCGCACAGCCGTACCAGCTCCGGATCCAGCCGCACCTCTGGGCCGATGGCCGTGGAGATGTCCCAGGTGTGGATCAACGCGTCCGCGAACAGCTCGGTGAAGTACTCCTCGCCGGACACGTCGCCGAACGACAGGCGCACCGTGCGGGTGAGCGCGTCCGGCGGCTCGGTGGCGCGGACGGCGGCCGCCGCCGCCACGTCGTACGCCTTCACCGGGTCGTCGCCGAGCAGGTCGCCCTCGAACAGATCGCCGATCTCGGCCGCCGACCGGCCCGACATGAGCTCGGGCACCATCAGGCTCTCGCCCACCAGGTGGTTGACCAGCGTGCGCACGTCCCAGCCCGCGCACGGCGTGGGCGCCCACCACTGGCCGGGCGCCACCCGCTGCACCTGAACGCCGCAATCGTCGAGAGCCCGCCGATACGCCTCGCGGATGCCCACCGTCATCATGACCCTCCCGCGTCGTCGCTCCGACGTTAACCCGTCAGGAAGATCCCTTCACCGAGTCGTCCCCGACCGGCCTCGGCCGCCTCCGATGGTGATCCTCGCGGCCGATCCGGTTCAGCTCATCTTCTTCAGCGCGTCCCCCACTGCCCGGTGGAATGTCGGGTATGCGTAGATCATTGACCTCAGCTCGCGCACCGGTACCCGGGCGTGCACGGCGAGGGTGAGCATGCCGAGCACCTCGCCCGCGTACGGCCCGGCGACGCTCGCCCCGACCAGCACCGGATCGGCGGAGTCCTCGGCCACCAGCTTGACGAAGCCCTCCGCGCCGTGGATCCATCCCCGGCCGGACAGGTCCCCTACCACCGTGCGCACCGCGAGGCCCCGCTCCCGCGCCGCCGCCTCGGTCAGCCCCACGCCGCCGACCTCGGGATCGGTGAAGGTCACCCGCGGCACGGCGTGCCTGCGTCCGGGCGGGCCGTCCTCGCCAAGGATGTCGGCCCGCGCGATGCCCGCCTGATATATCGACATGTGCGTGAAGGCACCCTGCCCGGTCACGTCGCCGATCGCCCACAGCCCGTCGCCGGCCCGCATGCGCTCGTCCACCTCGACCGCGTGCGCCGTCTCGTCCAGCCCCATCGCGCCGGCCCCGACGGCCGCCAGGTCGACCCGGCGGCCGGTGGCGACCAGCAGCCGCTCGGCGCGGTGGCTGCCGTCCTCGGTCATCGCGGTGAACGCCGACCCATGGTGATCGACCCGCGTGACCTTGGTGCCGGTCCGCACGGTGATCCCCTCCCCGGCGAACACCTTGGCGAGCAGTTCGCCCGCCTCGGGCTCCTCGCCCGGCAGCAGCCGCGCGGCGGACTCCAGCACGGTGACCTCGGCGCCGAACCGCGCGAACACCTGGGCCAGCTCCGCCCCGATGGCGCCGCCGCCGAGCACGATGAGCGACTCCGGCACCTGCTCGGCCGCGATCGCCCCCCGGTTGGTCCAGTACGGCGTCTCCGCCAGCCCCGGGATCGGCGGCACGGCCGCCACCGACCCGGTGGCGAGCACGATCCCGCGCCGCGCCCGCAGCACCCGCCCGCCCGCGTCGTCCCCGGCGGCTTCGACGGTGACCTCCCGGTCCCCGGTGATCCGCCCGCGCCCCCGCACCAGCGTGGCGCCCGTGCCGGCGAAGCGGTCGGCCGCGACCTTGTCGTTCCAGTCGTCGGTCGCCTCCTCCCTGATGCGGCGCGCCACCGGCGCCCAGTCGGGCTCGATCCGCGACGACCCCGCCATCCCCGGGACGCGCCTGCCCTCGGCCAGCAGCTCGGCCGCGCGCAGCATCATCTTGGACGGGACGCAGCCCCAGTACGGGCACTCGCCGCCCACCAGCTCGGCCTCCACCCCCGCCACCGCCAGCCCCGCCTCGGCGAGGCGCTGCCCGATCTCCTCGCCGCCCGGGCCGAGCCCCAGCACGACGACGTCGAACTCTTCCGTCTCCACACCCATGACTGCCCCCTGCCCCATCCCTCCGCGTCCAACCGGGCGTCCGTCCCTCACGGCAGGTGACCTGGCGTCGCCCGCCTGCGGCGATAGGAGGCGGCCTTGCTCTTGTTGCCGCACTCGGTCATGTCGCACCAGCGGCGGGTGGCGCCCCGGCTGTGATCCACGTAGAGACGTGTGCAGCCCTGTCCCGCGCATTCCCTGATCCGGCGCGCGTCCACGCCGCCGAGCAGGTCGATGGCGTCTCGCGCGAGGACGGACCCGACCGCGCAGGAGTCCCCGCGGCGGCACAGCGTGCCGTCCTCCGTCAGGTGGATGCTGACGGGCGGAGCGGCGGCGGCGGCGTTCAGCACGTCCAGGTCGCACCCGCCCCACGGCTCGGCGCGCAGCCGCGCCGTGGCGAGCCGGTAGATCGCCTCGCGCAGCCGGATGAGGCGCGGGAAGTCGTCGGCGCCGACCGGGACCGGCTCGGTCACGAGGCCGGCCCGCTCGGCCCAGGCCGAGAAGGCGGCCGGGCTCGGCAAAAGATCCTCACACCGGCTGGTCCGCCAGCGCAGGGTGCCGGCGAAGTCGAGCGCGGGCCGTCCGGTGAGGTACACGGACTCCACGTCATCACGATGACCGTCGCGGTGGTCGGACTCCACATCACCACTCTGACAGGTGACGCGGACCCCCCAGAAACAGCCCCCTGATGCTTTTTTCTACCTATACGCACCTTTGGTCCAGGCATGGGAGTCACCGCCTTGACAGGTGACCGCGGCCCGCCCCTACAGTGAAAGTCACCGGTTTGACCGGTGACGACCCATCGCCCACGTGCCGCCGGTGCCGCGCCCCCCTCGACGTCTTGGCCTTCGAGTTGCCAGGCGAGGAGGCGGATTCACATGGACCTATTTCCGGCGATCGGTTTGTCGATGATCTGGATCGTCGCCCTCGTCGGGGTCACCGCGGGGGCGAGCTGGCGCATCACCGGCCGGATGCTGCGCCCCGTGGAGGCCATCCGGACCGAGCTCGCCGCCATCAACGGCAACGACTCGAGCACCCGCGTCGCCGAGGCCCGCCGCTCCCGCGTGGCCGCCCGCCTGGCCCGCACCATCAACGCCACCCTCGCCCGCCTGGAACAGGCCGGCGAGCCGAGCCGCCGCACCCTGGCCCAGCAGCGCCTGTTCATCGCCGACGCCTCCCAGCGCCTGCGTTCCCCCGTCAGCGGCCTCCGCATCCGCCTGGAGGACGCCCGCGCCCACCCCGAGGACACCGACCTCCCCGACCTCCTCACCCACGCCCTCCACGACGTCGAACGCCTCCAGGCCGTCATGACCGACCTCCTCACCCTCACGGAGGTCCCCCCGAACTCCCGTCCACAGCCCGGAGTCCTCGGAGACCACTAGGCCCGGCCGTCGTGCCACGATGGGGCGGCACGACCTTTCACGGGAAGGGAACCAAGTTGCCGGAAGAGCCCCTGACAGACGACCCGTTCGACGGCCGCCCCCCGACCAGCCACGAACGCATGACGGGCCTGTCGTGGGACGCGTCGTACCACGACGGTCCCGCCCCCTGGGACATCGGCGGGCCGCAGCCGGCGATCGTCCGGCTGGCGTCCGAAGGCGTGTTCACCGGAACGGTGCTGGACGCCGGCTGCGGAACGGGCGAGAACACCCTCCACGTCGCCTCGCTGGGATCGCCGGTCCTGGGCGTCGACGTGGCGGAGACCGCCCTGGCGATGGCCCGCTCGAACGCCGCCGGCCGTGGGATCAAGGCCGAGTTCGCCACGGCCGACGCCTTCCACCTGGACCGCCTGGGCCGCACCTTCGACACCGTGCTGGACTGCGGCCTGTTCCACACCTTCGAACCCGCCGAACACCCGGCCTACGTGGCGAGCCTCGCCTCGGTGACCGAACCCGGCGGGACCCTGTACATCCTGTGCTTCAGCGACCAGGGCCCCGGCACCGGTCCCCACCCCGTCAGCCAAGAGGCCCTGAGAACCGCTTTCACCCCCGCCACCGGCTGGCACGTCACCGGCATCGACCCGGACCGCGTCCACACGAGGTTCCACGACGCCACCGGCGCCCCGGCTTGGCTCGCGACGATCGAACGTCTCCGGAGCGCGCCACCCCGGTGAGCGGGCGGATGCCACGTCCTCGGGACGCGGCACCCGCCCCGGCGATCGTCAGCCGGTGGCACCGGTCACCGTGGTGCCGGACTTGGTGATGTAGTACGTGACCTGCTTTCCGCTCCAGAAGTGGAAGGTGAGGGTGACGCGGCCGTCGTTGACCTCGGCGAAGAACTCAGGCTTCAAGATGATGGTGCCCGCGGTGTAGTCGGGCTGGAAGGAGCTCCAGAACTCCTTGTACGTGGTCCAGTTGGCCGGTCCGGCCCCGCTGCCGTCGGCGTACTTGGCCTCCATGGTGGCGAGCTGGTCACCGCGGAACTGGGTGGGGATCGCGAACGACGACGTCGTCCCCGTGGTGGCCGTCTGTGTGGGCGTGTCGGAGGAGATGATGCTGATCTGCCACGGCACACCCTGGGAGAACCGGGCCTCGATCGTGCTGTTCACCCCGTACGCCCGGTTACCGGCCAGCCGGGTGAGGGCGGCCGACGTGAGCGTGAGCGTGGTGCCCGACAGGGTGTAGTCGGTGCCCTGGCGCAGCGAGGTGGTCCCCTGTCGCAGTCCCTGGAACGTGGTGCCGTTGAGGTTGAGCGTGAGCGTCCGGCTCGGGATCGTGCCGGTGCGGGGCAGGTACACCTGATCGGACGAGGCGGTGCCGGAGCGGGTGGTCCAGCCGGCCTTCATCATGTCGAACACGCCCTGGTCCCGCCATCGCAGTTCGTTCCGGTTCAGGAACTGGCCCGCGTCCCAGACCATGGTGGTGAGGTTGCGGGTGCGGGCGTGGTAACCCACGGCCTCCAGGAACTTCAGGAACTCGCCGCGCTCGATGATGCCCGGGCGGGTGTGGTCCCAGCTGAGCAGTGCCCATTCCCCGATGATCACGGGGATGCCGCGGGAGACGAACGCGTTGCGCACCCGGTCGAACCCGGCGATCAGATCCTGCTCGACGTTGCTGTCGTATCTGGTGCCGCCGGCGATGTTCACGCTGAACGGCCACCAGCCGTAGAAGTGGACCGTGGCGGCGAGGTTGGGATCGCGCAGGGCGTTGAAGGTGGCGCTCAGCGCGTCCACACGGGCCTGCTCGCTGCTCGTGTGCAGTGTGGGCAGCACGAGGACACGGGTGGCGTTACCCCCGCCCGACTGGCGCACGAGGCGGACGAACGCGGTGTTGAGCGTGTTCACCAGCTGATCGCCCTGGTCGTCACCGGACGTCCCGGCGAACTGCGGCTCGTTGACGCTCTCGAACAAGAGCTTCGGTGAGTGGTCGCGGAAGGTGCCGGCGATCTGGCGCCACAGCGCGGTGTAGCGGTTCATCACCGTTGTGGAGTCGGTGGGGTAGGTGTTGATCCACTGCCAGGAGTCGTGGTGCAGGTTGATCAGCACGTAGAAGCCCTCGGCCAGGGACCACTCGATCACCTGGCGGACGCGGTTCAGCCACGCGGCGTCGATGGTGTAGTCGGGTGCCGGGCCGTGGTGGTTGCTCCAGGTGATCGGCATCCGGATGCTCTTGTACCCCTGGGACCGCACGTGGTGAAGCAGGGCCTGCGTGGTGAGCGGGTTGCCCCATGCCGTCTCGTCGGGGATGGCGTCGAACGTGTTGCCCAGGTTCCAGCCGGGTTGCATGGCGGCCACGGTGGCCATCGCGTCACCCGGCTGCGGAGACGGAGAAGGGGACGGGGACGACGACGGAGACGGGCTGGGCGAAGAGGACGGGCTGGGAGAAGGTGAAGGGCTGACCACGTCACCGGTGCACCTGACGCCGTTCAGCGTGAAGGAGGCTGGCGTGGTGTTGGCACCGGACCACGATCCGTTGAAGCCGAACGAGACCGTCGCGTTGGTCGCGACGGCCGCGTTCCAGCTCACGTTGGCCGCGGTGACCTGTGCTCCGGAGGAGGTGACCGTCGCGTTCCACGCCTGGGTGACCTGCTGGCCCGATGGGAAGGTCCAGGCGAGCCTCCAGCCGTTGACGGGGTCGCCGAGGTTGGTGACGTTCACGTTGACGGTGAACCCGCCCGCCCACTGCGACGAGACGGTGTAGGCCACGCCGCAGCCGGTCGCCGCGTGCGCGTTGACGGTCGCCATCGTCGACAGCGCGACCACGGCACCGACGACCGCGCCGATCCACAGGCGGACCCTCCGTGACTTTTGCATCTCTGACTCCCTTGGGCGCGTCCTCGCCAGAAAGTTTCTATCGTTTGGACAGGAAACATAATGTGGGCACAGATAGGAGTCCCGGCCAGCGCCGGCATGAACGCCTGCCACTATGAGGCGAGGGCACGCGTGGGCTATGGCGCCTATGAGCTGGCAGATCTCGCGGTCCTCCGGAAATCGGAGTGAGAAACTATCCACCGTTGAGAGCTGAATGTTTCAGAAGAAAGAGCCGGGAGGGCCGTAGCCAGGGCGCGAGGTCCCGGTCGGCGGAAGCCGCTGGTGACCGCACCGGCGGGGTGATCGCCGGCGTCCGGCCTGCGGCGTGACACGACGGGTTATTCTGGCGCCGTGAGCGGCTCCCCGCGCGTTCGACCGGGAGGGGCATCGACAGAAAGGGGCTGCGTTGTCGTACGCCGATTCGGGCGGACCGGTCGTCGGCCCGGAGCAGCAAAAAGGCGACCCGTCCCGTCCCGTGACGATCTCTTACATCGCGGAGACCGCCGGGGTGTCGATTCCGACCGTTTCCAAGGTCGTCAACGGCCGTTCCGGCGTGGCCGCCGACACCCGCGCCCGGGTCGAGGCGCTCATCAGCGAGTACGGCTACCGCAGGACCAACCGCAAGAACGTCATGGAACTCGTCTTCAGCGAGCTTGAGGACATGTGGGGCATGGAGATCATCCGCGGTGTCGAGCGGGTGGCCCGGCAGCAGCGCGTCGGGGTGGTGCTGACCGAGTTCGGCCCGAGTCTCGACCCGGTGGACCATCCCATGGAGGACACGCTGGCCCGCCGCCCGGCCTGTGTGGTCACCGTGGCCCAGCTGTCCAAGGAACAGCGCGACCAACTACAGGCCAAGGAAATCCCGTTCGTGGTGTTCGACCCGACCAGCGAACTGCCGGACGGCGTCCCGTTCGTGGGCGCCACGAACTGGGCGGGCGGCCGGTCGGCCACTCGCCACCTGATCGAGCTGGGACACCGCCGGATCGCGATGATCGCCGGCCCGGACGAGATCCTTTGCTGCCGGGCCAGACTGGACGGCTACCGTTCCGCTCTCGAGGCCGCAGGCCTGTCGATGCTCCCCGAACTCGTCCCGCGCGCGAACCTCACCAGGGAGGACGGCCGAGTGGCCGCGCTCGGCCTGCTGAGCCTGCACGAGCGGCCCACCGCGATCTTCGCCTGCAACGACCCGCAGGCACTCGGGGTGTATCAGGCCGCTCGGGAACTCGGCCTCCGGATCCCCGCGGACCTGAGCGTGGTCGGATTCGACGACCTGCCCGTAGCCACTCTCGTCGATCCCCCGCTCACCACCGTTCACCAGCCGCTCGCCGAGATGGCCGCCGTCGCCACCGAACTGGCACTCGCCCTCGGCCGCGGCGAGGAGCCGTCCCGGATCGGTCTCGAACTCGCCACCACTCTCACCGTCCGGGAGAGCACCGCACGGCCCGCCCCTACGGGGAGCTCGAGCCGTCGTCACAAGCCTGAAGGTCGTCAAGCCACCTGAGGCAAGTACGCTGACCATGATCGCTGCGAAGGTGGAGGAGCCGCTCATGACCGCCGATCCGACGATGACCTTGATCGGCCAGGGGGTGGAGCTGAATCACCACCGAGGTCAGCCTGAAGCCGCTCGCGAGTTGTTCGCGAAGATCTGGGACGACATCGGCGGCGAGCAGGGCGACCCGCTGCACGTGTGCGTCCTCGCCCATTCGATGGCCGATGTGCAGGACGACGTCCACCAGGAGCTGATGTGGGACCTGCGAGCCCTGGCCGCCGCTGACCTGGTCACCGATGAGCGTGTGGCGCAAGCCGGAGTACCGCTCTCGGTGGCCGGCCTGTATCCGTCGTTGCACCTGAACCTGAGCGAGTGCTATCGCAAGCTGGGCGATCTGGACCGCGCCCGTGAGCACCTCCAGCAGGCCCGGGCCGGCACCGGCGCACTAGGGGACGACAACTACGGGCGGCTCATCAAGGGTGGCCTGGAGCGCCTGGCCAAACAGTTGGACGGCGCCGTCTGACTACGACCCGGATACGACTTCAGAAGTCAGGCCGGAGGCGAACAAGGCCCGGGATGGGGGATCACGTCCCCTACCTGGGCCTTTGTCGTGAGAGCGGACGACGGGAATCGAACCCGCGTAGCCAGTTTGGAAGACTGGGGCTCTACCATTGAGCTACGTCCGCGCGAGCCGGCTCTGGTCTGGTCTAGACTTCTGCCGGTCGTCAGGACGTAAGCGTACCGGAGATTCCTCGGTGCGCGAGCGGCCGGCGGTCCGGGGTGTAGCGCAGCTTGGTAGCGCGCCTGCTTTGGGTGCAGGAGATCATCGGTTCAAATCCGGTCACCCCGACAGGTCGGTTTTCGGGCCGCGCCCGGAACGCGAAACTTTCACCGCTTGATAGCGGCGGGAGGGACGCGGGCGGGGCGCCGAAAACGGTCGGAGTCCGGCCCGAAAACTCTCGGAGAGGCCACCGCGGGGGATACCGGCCCGGAATCGGTCAGTTGTGGGTGCGGAATAACGCCCAGACGGCTTTGCCGCCTTCGTCGAGTGCGTCCCAGCCCCAGCAGGTGCTGTAGGTCTCGACGATGTAGAGGCCGCGGCCGTGCTCGGAGATGAAATCCGGTTCCTTCGGGCGGGGGATCTCGTCACTCGGGTCGGAGACCGCCAGCAGCACATGCGGAGCCAGCCGTAGCAGCATCAAAATGATGGGTTGGCCGTCGAAGTGCAGGGCGGCGTGCCGGGTGTATCTCACGGCATTGGTGACGAGTTCCGAGACCACCAGGGCGGCGTCGTCGCCGATCTGGTCGAAGCCCCATCGCCGCAGCGTGGTGCGGGTGACGTCCCTCGCGGTCTTCACCGAGTCGGCCTGCGGGCGCAGGGGACAGGTGGTGGTGTCCTCCCCGCCGTTGGAGCGCAGGAGTTTCTGGAACCCGACCTCGCGTGTCACTTCCAGGCAGTGGGCCGCGGATACGGGCTCCAGCATGGTGCCTATACCTCCCGCTGTCATCGTGAGTCTCCGCGGCCACTTGGCTGTTATATGGGTCGGTGCACGTTTAACCCAATATGCACTAGGCCATCATGGGTGAGTATTCGGCTCGGTGCAAGACCCAAATGCACGTGCATGTGGGCCGTGCAGACGCACACCCTGTGGTGGTCCGACCGGAAAAACGCTGGGGTGAGCAGCCCTTGTCACGAGGGCCGGAAGTGGTGACACTGTGTGGGCTGGCCCGAGTGAACCAGAGAAAGGAGGGCGCGCATGACTGCATTCCAGTCCGGATCCGGTCCGACGGCCCTCCGCATTCTGCTGGGGTCCCAGTTGCGGCGCTTGCGGGAGAACAAGGGCATATCCCGCGAGGACGCGGGTCACGAGATCCGCGGCTCCGAGTCCAAGATCAGCAGGATGGAACTCGGCAGGGTCGGGTTCAAGGAGCGTGACGTCGCCGACTTGCTCACCCTCTACGGCGTCGCGGACGGCGAAGCCCGCACGGCGGTCATGGACCTCGTGGAGCGGGCGAACGAACCCGGCTGGTGGCACAGGTTCAACGACCTGCTGCCGACCTGGTTCCAGGCCTACGTCGGCCTGGAGGAGGCGGCGACCCGCATCCGCACCTACGAGGTGCAGTTCGTGCCCGGCCTGCTGCAGACCAAGGAGTACGCCCGCGCCGTCATCACCGCGGGCGCGGCCGGCATCGGGCCCGCCGAGATCTCCCGCCGGGTGGACCTGCGCATGGAACGCCAGCGGGTGCTCGACCGCCCCGAGGGCCCGATCTTCTGGGCGGTGATCGACGAGGCGGCGCTGCGGCGCCCCATCGGCGGCGCCGACGTGATGCGCGGCCAGCTCCAGCATCTGCTCGAGCTCATGCGGCTGCCCGGAATCACCATTCAGGTGATGCCTTTCAGCTACGGCGGCCACAGCGCCGAGGGTGGCGCGTTCAGCATCCTGCGTTTCGGTGACAAGGAACTTCCCGACGTCGTCTACGTAGAGCAGCTCGCCAGCGCGCTCTACCTGGACAAACGCGAGGAGGTGGACCGCTACGGCGAGGTCATGGAACGGCTGTGCGCCGTCAGCACCACCCCCGAGGCCACCGTCGAGATCTTGCAGAAGATCATTTCTGATAGACTCTGACGCCTGTCGATGACGCCGGAGGCGCCCGTCTGCCCTAGACTGGCATGCGGCGCTGGACACCCGCCGCGGTTGCGCATGCCCCTCAGGATGTGCCCCTTCGGCCCGTGCACTGAGCCGCCCATGTGGGCGCGGCGCGCGAGCATGTCGCGGTGGCCGTACGGCATGACGCGCCCGCGATCACCAGAAGCTTGATCAAGGAGACCACCCCGTGAAGACCGCTGTCGAGGAGCTGAGCCCCACCCGGGTCAGGCTCACCGTCGAGGTGCCGTTCGAGGAGCTCGAGACGAGCATGCAGGCGGCGTACAAGAAGGTCGCGCAGCAGGTGCGCGTGCCAGGCTTCCGCCCCGGCAAGGTTCCCGCCCGCATCATCGAGCAGCGCTTCGGCCGCGCGGTGGTCCTGGAGGAGACCCTCAACGACGCCCTGCCCAAGCTGTACGGCCAGGCCGTCGACGAGAGCGACGTCTTCCCGGTGAGCCAGCCCGAGATCGAGGTCACCAAGATCGATGACGGCAAGGAGGTCGAGTTCACCGCCGAGGTGGACGTCCGGCCGACCTTCGACGTCCCGGCCTACGAGGGCACCGAGATCACCGTCCCCTCGGCCGAGGTGTCCGACGAGGACATCGACACCCAGGTCGACGCGCTGCGCCAGCGCTTCGCCACCCTCACCGGGGTCGAGCGCCCCGCCGCCGCGGGCGACTACGTCGTCATGGACCTCGCGGCCACCATCGACGGCAGGAACATCGAGGAGCAGCAGGCCTCGGACGTCTCCTACGAGGTCGGCGCGGGCTCGGTCCTGCAGGGCCTCGACGACTCCCTGGTCGGCATGTCCGCCGGTGACGAGAAGACCTTCACCACGACCCTGGTGGGCGGGGAGAACGCCGGCGAAGAGGCCGACGTCACCATCCACGTCAAGAACGTCAAGGAGAAGGTGCTCCCCGAGCTGGACGACGAGTTCGCCGGCCTCGCCAGCGAGTTCGACACCCTCGAGGAGCTGCGCGAGAGCCTGCGCGGGCAGGCCCGCCGCAACAAGCTCATCGACCAGGTCGTGCAGAGCCGCGAGAACGCCGTGACGGCCCTGCTCGACAAGATCGACATCCCGCTGCCGGAAAGCGCGCTGACCGCCGAGATCGACGCTCGCAAGCACAACCTCGAGCACCAGATCGCCGAGAGCGGGCTCAGCCGCGAGGCCTACTTCCGTCTGTACCAGACCACCGAGGAAGAGCGGTTCGCCGAGTTCGACGAGAACGCCCGCAAGGCGATCAAGACGGGCTTCGTGCTCGACAAGATCGTCAAGCAGGAGGAGCTCGGGGTCAACGAGCAGGAGCTGACCGACTTCGTGGTGCGCCGCGCCGCGCAGCTCGGTGTGGCCCCCAACACCCTGGCCCAGCACCTCGCCGACAACGACCAGCTCACGCTGGCGATGGTCGAGATCGTCCGGGAGAAGGCCAAGACCGTCGTCGGCGACTCCGCCAAGGTGACCGACGAGGCGGGCAACGAGGTCGACCTGAAGGCCATCTACGCCGAGCTCAACCCCGAGCAGGAGGGGAGCGCCCCCGCTCCCGAGCCCGAGGCCCAGCCCGCGGAGTGATCCTCGGGGCCGTCCGGCGCCGCGTACGAGCGCGCCGGACGGCCCTGAAGCACGCCTGGCCGGCGTCTGGCCGTCACGACCTTCGGCGCCCGGCCGTCAGACCTTCCGGTGCCTGGCCGTCACGCTCTTCTGGTGCCTGGCCGGCCGCCTCGCGGGTCACTTCAAGCCGTTCGCGGCCGAGTGACTTGGCGACCTTTGGTGTGATTGTTACGAATTAGGGCAACTCTCGGCTGTGACATGCGCCGGCCGGTCGTCCGATGGTTGAGGAATTCCTCATCATCGCGATGCTCGTCGCCGTCCTGATGCTGGCCGGGCGGGTGATCGCGCGCCGCCTGTCACTGCCGCCGGCGATCCCCCTCGTGCTTCTCGGCGTCGCCGCGAGCTTCCTGCCCGGCATGTCCGAGGTGATCCCGCCGCCCGAGGTGATCCTCAACATCTTCCTCCCGCTCCTGATCTACCGGGCCGCCTTCCTCTCCGCGCCCCGCGAGACCAAGGAGGACGCCGTCCCGATCTCGGTGATGGCCTTCGGCCTGACCTGCGCGACCGCGGTGGCCGTGGCGACGGCCGTACGTTTCGCCGTCCCGCAGGTGGACTGGCCCGCCGCGCTGGCCCTCGGCGCGGCCGTCGCCCCCACCGACCCGGTGTCGGCCACCTCGGTGATGCAGCGCCTCAGCGCGCCGCGGCGCCTGGTGACGATCCTGGAGGGCGAGAGCCTCGTCAACGACGCCGTCGCGCTGACGTTGTTCGGACTGGCCCTCACGGCCCTGGAAGGCCCTGTGAGCCCCGCTGAGGGCGCCGTGACGCTGCTGCGGGTGGTCGCGGGCGGCGTGCTGTACGGCTTGGTGCTCGGCTGGGTGCTCGCACGCCTGCGCGCCCGCGTCACCGACAACGGCGCACAGATAGTCATCTCGCTGCTCACGCCGTTCCTCGCCTACCTGCCTGCCGAGCACTTCGGCGTCTCCGGGGTGCTCGCCGTGGTCACCACCGGCTTCTACCTGGGCATACGGGCCCACGGGCTGCTCCCGCCCGCCGCCAGGCTCACCGGCACGGCGTTCTGGGAAGTCCTGGTCTTCCTGCTGGAGTCCAGCCTGTTCGTCCTGCTCGGCCTGGAGATCCGGCATGTCGTCGCGGGCGTGGCGGAATACCCCACCGGGGCGCTCGCGGTGGTGGCCGTCGTGGCGGTCGCCGTGGTGGTGCTGCTGCGGCTCGGCTGGACGATGGCGGTGTTCCCGCTGGCCAGATGGCTGCCCGGCAGGCACCTGTCCTTCGACCGCATCGGCCGGTCCGAGCGCCTTGTCATGGGCTGGGCCGGAATCCGCGGCGCCATCACCCTGGCCATCGCGCTGTCCATCCCGCTCCAGGTGCCCCACCGGCCCCTGCTGATCTTCCTGGCCATGGTGGTGGTGCTCGTCACGCTGCTCGGCCAGGCGACCACGCTGCCGCGGCTGCTGCGCCGCCTGCGGCTCGGGGAGTCGCAGGAGGAGGCCGCCGAGGAGGCGCGGGCCCGCCGGGCGAGCACCGAGGCGGCCCTGGCGAGGCTGGACGAGCTCGGCGCGGAGGGCGAGGTGGACGAGCGCACGGCCGACGTCTTCCGCCAGCTGCTTGAGCTGCGCCTGGACCGGGTCCGGGCCCTGCTGGACGGCGACGGCGACGGGGAGCAAGAGGGGGACGAGGGGTCGGCGAGCACCCGCGCGCTGCGCGAGGAGCTGGGCCGGGCCCAGCGCGAGAAGCTCGACGGGCTCTACGAGAGCGGCCGGATCAGCGTGGAGGTCAGGCGGCGGCTCACGCACGAACTCGACCTCGAACACCGCCGCCGTTCGGGCCCTGGCTGAGCCGCCGGCGTACCTGCGCCGTCAGCGAACAGGGTGGAGACGAGGCGTAACCGGTCGGTGTGCCGGGTTAAGGTCACAAGCAAAGCCCATCGATTACGACGCATCGGAAGGTGACGCTGTGACCAGCCCGCCGACCTCACATTCGCCCATCGGCTTCGAGCCGCAGGGGCGCGGCCGCGAGAACGGCTCGTACCGCCTTGAGGACCAGCTGTACAACCGTCTGCTGCGCGAGCGCATCGTGGTGCTAGGCACCGCGGTCGACGACGAGGTCGCCAACCGCATCTGCGCCGAACTGCTCCTGCTGGCCGCGGACGATGCCGATCGGGACATCTGGCTTTACATCAACTCCCCGGGCGGTTCGGTCACGGCCGGCATGGCGATTTACGACATGATGGAGTATGTGCCGAACGATATCTGCACGGTGGCCATGGGGCTCGCTGCCTCCATGGGGCAGTTCCTGCTGTGCGCGGGGGCGACCGGCAAGCGGTACGCGCTGCCGCACGCCCGCATCATGATGCACCAGCCCTCGGGCGGCATCGGTGGCACGGCCGCGGACATCGCGATCCAGGCCGAGCAGATGCTCTACGTCAAGAAGACCTTGGCGGAGCGCATCGCCTTCCACACCGGCCAGCCGCTCGACCAGATCGAAAAGGATTCCGATCGGGACCGCTGGTTCACGGCCGAGGAGGCCAAGGACTACGGCTTCATCGACCATGTCGTGCGCAGCGCGCGGCAGGTGCCCTCTGAGGGCGCCGTCTCCTAAGGGGCAACAGTGAGTGACTTGATCCGGCCGGGAGACATCAACGGCCGATACATCATTCCTTCGTTCGTCGAACGCACGACGTACGGCGTGAAGGAGATGAACCCGTACAACAAGCTCTTCGAGGACCGCATCATCTTCCTCGGGGTGCAGATCGACGACGCGTCGGCCAACGACGTGATGGCCCAGTTGCTGACGCTGGAGTCCCTCGATCCCGACCGCGACATCAGCATCTACATCAACTCGCCGGGTGGCTCGTTCACCGCGATGACGGCGATCTACGACACGATGCAGTTCGTCCGGCCCGAGATCCAGACGGTCTGCCTCGGCCAGGCGGCCTCGGCCGCGGCCGTGCTGCTTGCCGGCGGCACGGCGGGCAAGCGCTTCGCGCTGCCGAACGCCCGGGTGCTGATCCACCAGCCCTCCACCGAGGGCGGCGGCCAGGGCAGCGACATCGAGATCCAGGCCCGCGAGATCCTGCGCATGCGCTCGCTGCTGGAGGAGATCGTCGCCCGGCATTCCGGTAAGCAGCCGGAGGAGGTCCGTCGCGACATCGAGCGCGACAAGATCCTCAACGCCGACGAGGCCAAGGCATACGGCCTGATCGACGACATCATCCCCTCACGGAAGAAGCGCGCTCAAGCCGTGGCTTCCTGAGGACGCGGATCGCACCGGAACGGTGCCCAATTGGGCACGTTCCGGTGCGACTCACCGCTAGGGGGCGCACTGAGGGCCCAGAAGACGGTAACGTCGAAACCTGAGCGGGATGACTTTTCGGACCGAGTCCGCAAGATTCGGATCGCGGAGCAGGCGGTCCCACGCAAAGGAGTATCTGGGGTGGCACGCATCGGCGACGGCGGAGACCTGCTGAAGTGCTCGTTCTGCGGGAAGAGCCAGAAGCAAGTCAAGAAGCTCATCGCCGGACCAGGCGTATACATCTGCGATGAGTGCATCGATCTCTGCAACGAGATCATCGAGGAGGAGCTCTCCGAGTCCTCCGAGCTGAAGTGGGACAGCCTGCCCAAGCCTCGGGAGATCTACGAGTTCCTGGACGCGTACGTCATCGGCCAGGACAAGGCCAAGAAGGCGCTCTCCGTAGCGGTCTACAACCACTACAAGCGGGTGCAGTCCGGCGAACGCGGCAGGGACGACGGCATCGAGCTCGCCAAGTCCAACATCCTTCTGCTCGGCCCCACAGGCTCGGGCAAGACCCTGCTGGCGCAGACCCTGGCCAAGATGCTGAACGTCCCGTTCGCCATCGCGGACGCCACGGCGCTCACCGAGGCCGGGTACGTCGGCGAGGACGTCGAGAACATCCTGCTGAAGCTCATCCAGGCGGCGGACTACGACGTCAAGAAGGCCGAGACGGGCATCATCTACATCGACGAGGTCGACAAGATCGCCCGCAAGAGCGAGAACCCCTCGATCACCCGGGATGTCTCGGGCGAGGGCGTGCAGCAGGCGCTGCTGAAGATCCTGGAGGGCACCACCGCCTCGGTCCCGCCGCAGGGCGGCCGCAAGCATCCCCACCAGGAGTTCATCCAGATCGACACCACCAACGTGCTGTTCATCTGCGGTGGCGCGTTCGCCGGCCTCGAAAAGATCATCGAGTCCCGGGTCGGCAAGAAGGGCATCGGCTTCAACGCCATCATCCACTCCAAGGACGACCTCGACGCCTCGGACATCTTCGCCGACGTCATGCCCGAGGACCTGCTGAAGTTCGGGATGATCCCCGAGTTCGTGGGCCGGCTGCCGGTCATCACCAGCGTGCACAACCTCGACCGTGAGGCCCTCATCCAGATCCTCACCGAGCCGCGGAACGCCCTGGTCAAGCAGTACCGGCGGCTGTTCGAGCTCGACAACGTGGAGCTGGAGTTCACCGACGACGCGCTGGAGGCCATCGCCGACCAGGCGATCCTGCGCGGCACCGGTGCGCGCGGGCTGCGGGCCATCATGGAAGAGGTCCTGCTCTCGGTGATGTACGAGGTGCCCTCCCGCCAGGACGTGGCGCGCGTGGTCATCACCCGGGAGTCTGTGCTGGAGCACGTCAACCCCACCCTGGTCCCCCGGGACCAGCTGAACGCCAAGCAGCAGCGCACCCCGCGCGAGAAGTCGGCCTGAGGCCCGCCTGGCGTTCGCACCTCGGCTCCACTCGGCCCGCATTCGTGCGGGCCGTTCCGTGGGCGGACCGGCCCGGGCCGGTCCGCACCGGAGATTACAATCCGTAGTGAGGGCCCCCTTTTAGCCACACATAATGTGGTTTTTGGTGACAGATCGCCGTTAACAAGTGGCATGTCCGTATAGCGGGTTAAGTGCGCGCGACTGTACCCCGGCACATCCAGGCTCCGGACATCCCTAGAATTGTCGCTGTGACAACGCCTGATCTGCCGACACAGTACGCACCCGCAGACGTCGAGACCCGCAGCTACGAGCGCTGGGTCGCGGAGGGCTACTTCACGGCGGACGTAGGCGGCGCAGGTGAGCCGTACTCCATCGTGCTCCCGCCCCCCAACGTCACCGGTGTCCTGCACATCGGCCACGCCCTCGACCACTCCATCCAGGACGCCCTCACCCGCCGCGCCCGCATGCAAGGCCGGCAGACGCTCTGGCTGCCCGGCATGGACCACGCCGGCATCGCCACCCAGAACGTCGTCGAGCGCGAGCTCGCCAAGGAGGGGCTGTCCCGCCACGACCTCGGCCGCGAGGCGTTCGTGTCCCGGGTCTGGCAGTGGAAGGAAGAGTCCGGTGGCCGCATCCTCGGCCAGATGGCCAAGCTCGGCGACGGCGTCGACTGGACCCGCGAGCGGTTCACCATGGACGACGGCCTGTCCCGGGCCGTCCAGACCATCTTCAAGCACCTCTTCGACGACGGGCTGATCTACCGCGCCGAGCGCATCATCAACTGGTGCCCCCGCTGCCTGACCGCCCTGTCCGACATCGAGGTCGACCACTCCGACGACGAGGGCGAGCTCGTCTCCATCCGGTACGGGGAGGGTGACGCAACCATCGTGGTCGCCACCACCCGGGCCGAGACCATGCTCGGCGACACCGCCGTCGCCGTCCACCCCGCCGACGAGCGGTACGCCCACCTCATCGGCACCATGGTCGAGCTGCCGCTCACCGGCCGCATGATCCCGATCGTCGCCGACGAGCACGTCGACCCGTCCTTCGGCACCGGCGCCGTCAAGGTCACCCCCGCCCACGACCCCAACGACTTCGATATCGGGCGGCGGCACGGCCTGCCCTCCCTCGCCGTCATGGACGAACGCGGCGTGGTCACCGCGCACGGCCCGTTCCAGGGGCTCGACCGCTTCGAGGCCAGGCCCGCCGTGGTCGCCGCGCTGCGCGCCGAGGGCCGCGTCGTCGCGGAGAAGCGCCCCTACGTCCACGCCGTCGGCCACTGCTCGCGCTGCAAGACCGTGGTCGAGCCGCGGCTGTCCCTGCAGTGGTTCGTCAACGTCCAGCCGCTCGCCAAGGCCGCCGGCGACGCCGTGCGCGACGGCCGCACCCGCATCCACCCGCCGGAGCTCGCCAAGCGCTACTTCGACTGGGTGGACGACATGCACGACTGGTGCATCTCCCGCCAGCTGTGGTGGGGCCACCGCATCCCGGTGTACTACGGGCCCGAGGGACAGGTCGTGTGCGTCGGGCCCGACGAGGAGCCGCCGACCGGCTACACCCAGGATCCCGACGTGCTGGACACCTGGTTCTCCTCCGCGCTGTGGCCGTTCTCCACGCTCGGCTGGCCCGAGCGCACCCCCGAGCTGGAGCGTTTCTACCCGACCACGGTGCTGGTGACCGGGTACGACATCCTGTTCTTCTGGGTCGCCCGCATGATGATGTTCGGCCTGTACGCCATGGACGGCGAGACCCCGTTCCGCACCGTCGCGCTGCACGGCATGGTGCGCGACCAGTTCGGCAAGAAGATGTCCAAGTCGTTCGGCAACGTCGTCGACCCGCTGGACTGGATCGAGCGGTACGGCGCCGACGCGACCCGCTTCACGCTGCTGCGCGGCGCGGGCCCCGGCTCGGACGTCGCGATCAGCGAGGACTGGGCCGCCGGGTCGCGCAACTTCTGCAACAAGATGTGGAACGCCACCCGCTTCGCGCTGCTGAACGGCGCGACGGTCGCGTCCCCGCTGCCCGAGCCCGGCGACCTCACCGTCGCCGACCGGTGGATCCTCTCCCGGCTGGGCAGTGTCGCCGGCGCGGTGGACGCCGCGTACGACGACTTCGAGTTCGCCAAGATCTCCGACGTGCTCTACCACTTCGCCTGGGACGAGGTCTGCGACTGGTACGTCGAGCTGGCCAAGATCCAGATCGCCGAGGGCGGTGAGCGCGCCGATCGCACCCGCGTCGTGCTCGGCCACGTGCTCGACGCGCTGCTCCGGCTGCTGCACCCGCTCATGCCGTTCGTCACCGAGGAGCTCTGGCGGGCCCTGACCGTCCAGCCCTCGGTCATGGTGGCGTCCTGGCCGGCCGTGGACCAGCGGTACGCCGACCCGGGTGCGGAGCGGGAGATCCTGGCCGTCCAGGAGCTCGTCACCGAGGTCCGCCGCTTCCGGTCGGACCAGGGACTCAAGCCCGGCCAGCGGGTCGCCGCCCGCCTCTCGCTGGACGGCACGGGGCTCGGCGCCCACGAGGGCGCCATCCGCACCCTGCTCCGTCTCGACGAGCCGGACCCGGCCTTCTCGGCCACCGCCCGGCTGGCCGTCGGCACCGCCACGGTGGAGCTCGACACCGCCGGGACGATCGACGTCGCCGCCGAGCGCAAGCGCCTGGACAAGGATCTGGCCGCGGCGCGCAAGGAGGCCGCTCAGGTGGCCGCCAAGCTCGCCAACGAGCAGTTCATGGCCAAGGCCCCCGACGACGTCGTCACCAAGGTGCGCGCCCGCGCCACCCAGGCCGACGCCGACATCGCCCGCCTGGAGGCCCAGCTGGCGGCCCTGCCGGCAGGCTGAGCCTTCCCCTGTCACCCACGAGCCCGCGGCCTTCCGGTCGCGGGCTCGCGCCGTCTCAGAGCGGCACAGAACATTTGAACTTTTCGGGTTTGAGCCTCCGGCCTCGGGGGAGGACTAGGAGTCCGGGGAAGTTGGTCATGACACCCCTTCACCGGTGCTAGAGTTCTATCCGCAGGGCGATCACCGGCCCGCCGCCCAACAGGGCGGAGGCCCGGGAGCCGATCAGCTCCCAAGGTGCTCGATCTCCTGCGCTCCCGATGACTCGTCCGATTTCAGAGTACTGCGTCGCGATTTGACCAGACTAGGGAACTTGGGTAAGTTTGCCGGGTTGCTCTGTTTCAGAGCGAACAGAATGGAAGCCCCGATGGGGCCGGATCGAAGATCCGGTTGATTCGGTGTACGCGTCCGTTTCTTGAGAACTCAACAGTGTGCTAAAAGCCAGTGCATGAATATGCATGAACCCCGTCCCCTGGCTTGCCCGTGTTCTGCGGGTG
>NZ_JBHSRF010000050.1:0-65759 GCF_042658925.1 Sphaerisporangium aureirubrum | reverse complement strand
CGCACCCACCGCACCCACCGCACCCACGCACCCACCGCACCCACCCCACCCACGCACCCACCGCCCTCAACGCCCTCAACGCCCCTCAACGCACCCACCGCACCCACCGCACCCACGCACCCACCGCACCCACCGAGTCCGCCTCCCCGGCGCCGAGACGGCGGGACGTGGTGCGGCGAACCCGGCGCCGCCGTACGGCGAGAAACCCTCCCCGGATCACCGACTCAGGAACAACTGACGTCACGGGAGCAACAACAACAAACCCCCTCCGGCTGAGGCGAATGGGCCCACCCGTTGTCGATCCACACCATGTCGATCATGGCCCGCCCCATTCACGGGGTATCCATCACCGCACGTGGACGCCCCGTGGGCGTGGGACACCACGTGGACGTGGGACACCACGTGGACGTGGGACACCACGTGGACGTGGGACACCACGTGGACGTGGGACACCACGCGGACCTGCCACACCACGCGGACCTGCGACACCACGCGGACCTGCCACACCACGCGGACCTGCGACACCACGTAAACGTGGGACACCCCGTGGACCCGGGACACCGTGGACGTGGATCCCTGGTGGACATGTCCGCATCCGTCGGGACAGCACCCACCCCGGTTGCTGGTCTCTTGGACGGCGCAGCGACGGCGGGGCGTGGTGCGGCGAACCCGGCGCCGGCGTACGGCGAGAAAGCCGCGACCGGATGCCACTTGGGCGTCGCTTCGCGGAATGCGGGTGGGCTCTCTCCGATACGTGGCGGCGCCGCCTCATCTGGAGGGCGTCCTGCGGAAGGGGCAGGGGCGAAGCGGTGGAGAGGGAAGGGGTTAGACGCCCATGGTGCGGCGGAGGGATTCGAGGGCCTGGTCGGCGGCGGCTCGTAGGCCGGGGTCGGTGGGGTTCAGGCCGGGGTCGAAGTGGAGGTCCCACTCGGCGGTGTCTTTTTGGGGGACTCGGCGGGCTACCAGGCGGACGCCGCCTTGGTCGGTCAGGCGGATGTGGCGGCTTACCAGGATGGAGGAGGTCACGCGTTCGCGGACGGCTTCGGGGACTCGGCCGGGGGTGGGGACGAGGACGCGGTGGGTGGTGCCGTCGGTGGTGGTGACGGTCAGGCCCTCCTGGTCCCAGTGGGCGCGGTCGATGTGGTGCCAGGGGAGGGGGGTGGAGTCCGGGAGGTGGAGCGCGCGGTCGGTGACCACCACGAGGCCGCCGGTGCCGGTGGGGGCGTGGACCAGGACCCGCTCGCCCGGCTCCAGCGTGACGGCCGCGTCGGCGGGGAGGCTTCGCGAGCCCCAGGGAAGTCGCATGACTGAGAACCTATCTGCACGGTGAAGCCCCCAGAGGAAGGGGCGGCCACCGGGGAGGGTGCGAGTCACCGGTGGCCGCGATCCTTGAGTTCCCGTCAGGACTCCGAGGACTGCGTGCGGGCGATGCCCGCGAGGCCCGCGGCGGGCTGGGAGATGCGGGCCGGCGCTCGGGACTCGGAGCGGCGCAGGACCGTGTCGAGGGCCCAGACACCGGGGCCGATCGCGACGATCAGCAGGAAGGCCCAGGCGAACATGGCCGCCGCCTCGCCGCCGTTCTGCACGGGGAACAGTTCCCGGGGCTGGTGGACGATGAAGTAGGCGTACGCCATGGAGCCCGAGGCCAGGACGGCGGCGACCCGGGTGAACAGGCCGGTCATCACCAGGGCGCCGCAGGCGAACTGGATCAGTGCCGCCCACCAGTTGGGCCAGGCGGCGAACACGACCGCGTGGCCCGAGCCGCGGTGGCCGCCCAGCACGCCGAAAAGCGAGGCGACGCCGTGCAACATGAACAGGAAACCGATCACGATGCGGAACAACGCGTAAATCGGTTCACCGAGTCGATCTAGTTTGGGCATTGGATCACCTTTCTCCACACAGGATTCCGGTGGAGTCACGAGGTTCACGGGGCATTCACCGGATGTTTTCCGGAATGGCGAAATCGCCCTGTCAACCGGGTCGTCACTGGTCAGCGGCATCAAAGCTGGAACAGACCGGGCGGCTTCGCTGACGCGGCCGGGCGATGCCGGAAGAGCTCGATCATGGATGGTCGACCGTGATCCACCCACAGCGTGGATCGACCGCGCGAGCACTGTCAATCACACCTAGGGGATTCACAATGTGACATCCGACCGAAGCCCGTTGACCTGGTAATAAACTCTAGTCAACCCTGAAACTACCCCAGAGTTATTTTCATCGACCCCTATTGAGGGCTCGACACGCCGCAACGTTCCATCAGGCCGGAGAGGAGAGACATGAGCCCGGAGAGGAGAGACATGAGCCCGCTGCGGTGACGGCTCGGCTTCCGCCACGCCGACGCCGACGCCGACGCCGACGGAGGTGGAGGTGGAGGTGGAGGTGGAGGAAACGGAGGACGACGACGACACTCACGTCTGTGACTGCGATGCTCGCATCTGGGGCCACCCCCGGGCGCACATAAGTCCGCCGGCGGTCCGGTGCCGCCGGGACCGGCATCAGTCCCGTGAGGGCCCTCTCTCCCGCAAGGCGACCCGGGGGGCGACGGGTGGTCACCGCGATCAACACGTACCGCGTCCCGTCCCGCTGGTCCCCGTCACAGGCTCCCTCACAGGGTCCGTCACAGGGTCCGTCACAGGGGCCGCGAGAGGCCGCGGAACGAGACCTGGTCCCCCGGACGGACAGACGTGCCGGTCGACGCTCACCGGGAAGACGACGAAGCCGGTGACCCGGGGCGCATCCCAGGTCACCGGCTTCGGTTTCGCGGTCTATTCGAGGTAGTCCCGTAGCATCTGCGCCCGGGTGGGGTGGCGGAGTTTGGCGAGGGTCTTGGACTCGATCTGGCGGATGCGTTCGCGGGTCACGCCGAACTCGCGGCCGACCTCCTCCAGGGTCCTCGGGTGGCCGTCGGAGAGGCCGAAGCGGAGCTGGATGATGCGTTGCTCGCGTTCGGACAGGGTCGCCAGGATGTCGTCCAGCTGGTCCTGGAGCATGATGAAGGCGGCCGCTTCGATCGGCACCACGGCGTCGGCGTCCTCGATGAAGTCGCCGAGGTCGGAGTCCTCCTCACCGATGGGTGACTGCAGCGACACCGGCTCCTGGGCGATGCGCTGGATCTCGACCACGCGGTCCACGGGCAGGTCCATCTCCATCGCGATCTCCTCGGGAGCGGGCTCCCTGCCGAGATCCTGGTGGAGCTGACGCTGGACCCGGACCAGCTTGTTGATCGTCTCGACCATGTGGACGGGAATCCGGATGGTGCGCGCCTGGTCCGCGATGGCCCTGGTGATCGCCTGGCGGATCCACCACGTGGCGTAGGTGGAGAACTTGTAGCCCTTGGTGTAGTCGAACTTCTCCACCGCGCGGATCAGGCCGAGGTTGCCCTCCTGGATCAGGTCGAGGAAGAGCATGCCGCGTCCGACGTACCGCTTGGCGATGGACACCACCAGCCGCAGGTTGGCCTCGATGAGGCGCTGCTTGGCGCGGACGCCCTCCCAGACCAGCTCCTCGAACTCCGGCCGGGCCAGCCTCACCCCGAGGTCGCATAACTTGTCCTCGGCGAACAGGCCGGCTTCGATGGCCTTGGCGAGTTCCACCTCCTCCTCGGCCGTCAGCAGCGGGACCCGGCCGATCTCCCGGAGGTATATGCGGACGAGATCGCTGGTCGGGGCCCGCTTACCTACGTCCTCCTCGTCGGGGCGGATGGTGTCGTCGTCGCCCTGAGGCTCGAGCACCTCCACACCCTTTTCGGCGAGCATCCGCACGACGCGTTCCAGCGCGTCGGCCGGCAACTCGGAGCGGTCGAGCGCGGCAGCCACGTCGTCGACGGTGACGCTCCCGCGCTCCCTTCCTCTCGCGACAAGATCCGCCACTTGGTCAACCGATGGCGGTCCGCTTGGCAGCACCGATGCACCCACGCGTCATAGTCTGCGGTATACGACACAGAAAAGGGCAGGCCTATTTTTGTCACAGATGGTAAGGCGATCGTCATTACCGAATCGATATGAAATGCACGTTTGGCGGCCGTGACCAGCGGAAAGTAAAGCTAATTACGCATCAGACGGCGCGTTCTCTAAACACCCGCCGTTGTTGTTCGAGCGCCACCAGTTCTCCGAAGAGCCGGTTGTAGTCCTGCTGCTGCTCAACCGGGTTGAGGCGCTCCATCCTGGCCTTGATCTGGACCAGCGCCCGGGTGACGGCGACCTCGGCCAGCCGGGCGAGCACGGCCGCGCCGTAACGCTCCTCGCCGTCCAGATCGGATCGCAACGGCTCCACGGCGAACCGGGTCAGCATGACCCGCACGGCTGTGTCCTCGGTCGACGCGAGCAAGCGGTCGACCCAATCGCGTCCCCCGGGGCCGCCGCCCACCGTGCCTCCGGCCACGATGATCGTCTCGTACAGCGCGGCGTGGCCGGGCACGGTGAACACCTGGGGGCCGAGGGCGTCGAACTCGGGGCCCAGCAGCGCCGGACGCTGCACGGCCAGCTTGAGCGCCTCGGACTCGACCCGCACCACCGGGTCGGCGGGGTCGTGGGCGGGAGGTCCCGGACGGCGGGTGGTCCGCTCGGGCGCCGCGCGGCCGCCGGAGCGCCCGCCGACCTCCTGGATGCGGCGCAGCACCATGCGCTCGTCCATGAAGCCGAGCCAGCGGTCGAGGTCCACGGCGTACCGGCTGCGCAGCGCCGTGTCCTTGATGCCGGCGACCAGCGGTGCGGCGGCGTCCAGCGCGGCCAGGCGGCCCTCGTTGCTGTCGAGCTCGTAGCGGGAGATGACGCTGCGGATGGCGAACGCGAAGAGCGGCTCGCGGCCGGCGATGAGGTCGCGCACCGCGCCGTCGCCGTGCTTGACCCTCAGGTCGCAGGGGTCCAGGCCGTCGGGCTGCACGGCCACGAAGGTCTGGGTGACGAACTTCTGCTCGTCGGCGAAGGCGCGCAGCGCGGCCTTCTGGCCCGCCGAGTCGCCGTCGAAGGTGAAGACCACCTCGCCGCGGAACTCGGCCTGGTCGAGCAGCAGGCGCCGCAGCACCTTGATGTGCTCCTCGCCGAAGGAGGTGCCGCAGGTGGCCACGGCGGTGGGCACCCCGGCGAGGTGGCAGGCCATCACGTCGGTGTAGCCCTCGACGATCACGGCCTGCGAGCGCTTGGAGATCTCGCGCTTGGCGAGGTCGACGCCGTACAGAACGGAGCCCTTCTTGTAGATCGGGCTCTCCGGCGTGTTGAGGTATTTGGGGCCGTCGTCCCCGTCGAGCAGCTTGCGGGCGCCGAAGCCGATGACGTCGCCGGTGATGTCGCGGATCGGCCACACCAGCCGGCCGCGGAACCGGTCGACCGGGCCGCGGCGGCCCTCGCGGGCCAGGCCGCCCTTGATCAGCTCGTTGACGGTGAAGCCGCGGCCGAGCAGGTGGCGAGCCAGGCGGTCCCACTCGGTGGGGGCGTACCCGACGCCGAACCGCTCGGCGTCGACCTTCTCGAACCCGCGCTCGGCGAGGAACTTGCGGCCCGGCGCGGCCTCGGCGGCGTCCAGGAGGGAGACGTAGAACTCGGCCGCGGCCCTGTGCGCGTCCAGGAGCCGGGTGCGCTCGCCGTGCTCGCGCCCGGGGACGTACCCGCCCTGCTCGTAGCGGAGCTGGATGCCCGCGCGCTGGGCGAGCCGCTCGATGGCCTCGGCGAACGACAGGTGCTCGAGCTTGCGGACGAAGGTGATCACGTCGCCGCCCTCGGCGCAGCCGAAGCAGTACCAGTAGCCCCGGGCGGGGGTCACGTTGAACGAGGGGGACTTCTCCTCGTGGAAGGGGCAGAGGCCCTTGAGGTTGCCGCCGCCGGCGTTGCGCAGCTGGATGTGCTCCCCCACGACATCGGCGATGGGTGAACGCTCTCTCACGAGCGCGATGTCGTCGTCACTGATCCGCCCGGCCACGCCCGTGAGTCTACGGCTCCGCCGGAGGGGGCCGGACGGGAGCCAGCAGGATGGGCGATTTTTCGTGAATGGTGCATGGTGTCAGCGGAGGTCCGTTACAAAGGAAACGCTCATTTTCGGTAACGTCTAGCGGGTGGGGATCATGCGATCGGGGCGAATGGCCGCCATTGCCACGGCGGTGCTGGTCACCGCCGCCAGCGCGGCCTGCGCCGCCCCCGGCGGGGTCGCGGGGATCAGTACCTTGCCACCGGCGCCGACCGCGGCCAGTCCGGACACGACGGGCGACCCGGGCACCGGGGCCCCCACGGACGACCCGGGCGCCGTGGACCCCACGGCCGATCCGGGCGCCGATCCCACCGCCGATCCCACCGCCGATCCCACCGCCGATCCCACCGCGGATCCTGGCGGTGCCGACCCGACCGGCGACCCCACAGCCGACCCGACCGGCGACCCCACGGCCAGCCCGGCCGGCGTGGACGCCGCCGCCACCCCTGGGGCGAAGCCCAGCGGGGACGGGATCGGCCCGGCCACGCTGGATCCCACTTCCTCGCCTTCGGTGACCGTCCCGAAGGGTGACGCTCCCGTGCGGGTGCCGCCGCCGCGGCTGTCCCCCTTCAAGTACGTCTTCCCGGTGCGGGGATGCCGGGTCAACTACCCGCGCCAGTTCGCGGCCGTGCCCAAGACCACCATCTGGGCGGGCAAGGGCTGCGCGTTCGTCGCCCCCGTGGACGGCGTGGTGCACGAGACCAACGCCCTCAACCGCTGGAAGGCCTCCACCGACCACGGCGCCGACCGCGTGGGCAGGTTCGTGTCCATCATCGGGCGGGACGGCGTGCGCTACCTCGGCGGTCACCTGGACGGCGTCCAGTCCGGCATCCGAGCCGGCACGCCGGTCCGCGCCGGCCAGGTACTGGGCCAGATCGGCGACTCCGGCGACGCCCGCGGCGAGGCCGCCAACCTGTACTTCGCCATCTCCTGGCAGACGTCCCCCGCCTACTGGTGGGTCCGCCGCGGCATGGTCAACCCCTGGTCCTACCTGGACGCCTGGATGGCCGGCAACCCGACCCTCTCCCCCCGCGACGAGGTGACCGGCATGCGCGCCCGCCTGGGCGCCACCCCCCGATGCCAAACCGACTGCAAATCCAAACCCCAGTCCAAGCCCCGCCCCACCACCCAGCCCACCCGCCTCCCCACCCCCGAGGTCACCAAGGGCTGACCCCCTGCGGCGGACGGCTTGCCGTCGCGCAGAGTGTGCTGAGCACGGCATCGGGTGCGGGCATTTCGACCGCCGGGTGCCCGCGCTCGCGGGGTGACGCCCAGGTGCGGTGATGGATAACCCGGGAATCGGGTGGGCCATGGTCGACATGGTGTGAATCGACAACGGGTGGGTCCGTCCACCTCAGCCGGAGCGGGTTTGTCGTTGCCGGCCCGGTGCGCGGGCAGGAACGGGGGTGCGTGATCCGGTCGGGGGTCAGGGGTGGGAGGTCAGGGAGTGGTGGAGGGAGGTTGCGGAGGCGTCGGTCAGGGAGGCCAGCTGGTCTATTACCACGCGGAGGCGGGTGGGGTCGTCGGGGGCTTCGGTGAACAAGGGGCGGAGGGCGGGTTCGAGGGTGGTGGGGGCGCCGAGGGTGATCAGGCTGGCCAGTTCGGCTATCAGATCGCGTTGGCGGGCCAGGTTGGCGTGGTGGTCGGCGCGGGACATCACGTAGTGGGCCGTCACGCCTTTCAGGAGGGCGCACTCCAGGCGGACCCGGCGGGGGATGATCAGGTTGCCGCGGTGGCGGGTCAGGGGGGTGCCGCGGTGGCGGGCCGGCGAGGTGCCGCCGTGGTGGGTGGAGAGGGTGCCGTTGCGGGGTGGGGGGGTGCCGTAGGTCTGGAGGGTGGCTTTCTGGGCGCTGCGGCAGAAGCGGCCTATCAGGTCGCTGGTGAAGGACTTCAGGACGACCAGGTCGGCCATGGTGCCTTCGAAGCGGACGGGCCACATGGGCTCGGCGACGAGGGCGGCGAGGGTCTCTTCCAGCTCGTTGAGGTCGGAGTCGGGGGCGTACCACTTGAGGGTGCGTTCGCAGACCTCGCGGCGTTCCTCGGGGTCGCGGAGCAGGGCGGGGGTGACGTGGCCGGAGTGGAGGGCGTCCTCCAGGTCGTGCACGGAGTACGCCACGTCGTCGGCCCAGTCCATGACCTGGGCCTCGAAGGCGACCTCGCCGGCGGGGATCCCGGCCCGCACCCACTCGAACACCGGCAGGTCGTCGGCGTAGACGCCGTACTTGGGGCCGTGCGCGGAGGTCCAGGGGTACTTGAGCGCGGAGTCCAGCGCGGCGCGGGTGAGGTTCAGGCCCGCGCTGCGGCCGTCGGGGGTGAGGACCTTGGCCTCCAGCCGGGTGAGCAGCCGTAGGCTCTGGGCGTTGCCCTCGAAGCCGCCGCAGCGGACGGCCAGCTCGTTGAGCACCGCCTCGCCGTTGTGCCCGAACGGCGGGTGGCCGATGTCGTGGGCCAGGCACGCCGTCTCCACCAGATCGGGGTCGCAGCCGAGCGCCTTGCCCATCTCGCGGCCGATCTGCGCGCACTCCAGGGAATGGGTCAGCCGGGTACGCGGCACGTGCCTGCCGTGGTCGCTGACGTCTCCCGGCCCGACCACCTGGGTCTTGGCCGCGAGCCGCCGCAGCGCCGAGCTGTGCAGCACCCGTGCCCGGTCGCGCTCGAACGCGCTGCGCTCGGGGTTGCCGGGTGGTTCCGGTACCCATCTGGCCTGGTCGGACTCGTCATAACCTTCCATCGGTAGCGGGATGCTACCCCCGGGACCGCACTCCAACGACGAACACCGGCAAAACTCCCCAAGACCGGCACATTGCGGGTGTCACCGCAGGTCAAGCAGCCCTTAACATCCCCTTACCATCACATCGTCGTACCCCTTACGAGGAGGTCACCGCGTGTCGGAGTCGTCGGATGCCACCACCGCGCGCCCGGCCTCCAGGCGGGCCACCGGCACCCGGAACGGGGAGCAGGAGACGTAGTCGAGGCCGATGCGGTGGCAGAAGCGCACCGACTCGGGGTCGCCGCCGTGCTCGCCGCAGATGCCGAGCTTGAGGTCGCGCCGGGTGGCGCGCCCCTCCCGCACCGCGATGCTCATCAGCCGCCCCACCCCGGCGCGGTCCAGGCTCTCGAACGGCGAGACGCCGAAGATGCCGAGGTCGAGGTAGCGGGCGAAGAACGCGGCCTCGACGTCGTCCCGGGAGAATCCCCAGGTCATCTGGGTGAGGTCGTTGGTGCCGAACGAGAAGAACTCCGCCGCCTCGGCGATCTGCCCGGCGGTGAGCGCGGCCCGCGGCACCTCGATCATCGTGCCGATCATGGCCCGCACCCCGGTGTCGACCAGGATGCGCCGGGCCTCGTCCCGGACGTACTCCAGCTCCTGAACGGCCCCGACCAGCGGGATCATGATCTCTGGCCGGGGGTCTCCCCCGGCGGCGCGCCGCTCGACGGCCGCCTCGGCGATGGCGCGCACCTGCATGGCGAACAGCCCGGGGATGGCCAGGCCGAGCCGTACGCCGCGCAGCCCGAGCATGGGGTTCTGCTCGTGCAGCCGCCGCACCGCCTTGAGCAGCTCGCGGTCGCGCGGCGTGGCGTCGTCCCCCGCCAGGGCGACCTTCACCGACATGCTCGTGAGGTCGGGCAGGAACTCGTGCAGCGGCGGGTCGATCAGCCGGATGGTCACCGGCCGGCCGTCCATCGCCTTGAGGATCCCGACGAAGTCGGCCTTCTGCAGCGGCTCCAGCGCGTCCAGCGCCGCCTGCCGCGCCTCCCCGGGCCCGGCGAGGATCAGGTCCTCCACGAGCTGCCTGCGCTCGCCGAGGAACATGTGCTCGGTGCGGCACAGCCCGATGCCCTGCGCGCCGAACCGGCGGGCCCGCGCGGCGTCCTCGGGGGTGTCGGCGTTGGCGCGGACGGCCATGCGGCGGCGCTCGTCGGCGTGGGACATCACGCGGTGCACCGCGCGGACCAGCTCGTCGTCCGCGTCGCCCACGCCCTCGAAGTACTCCACCACCGGGGAGGCCACGACCGGCACCTCGCCGAGGAACACCTCGCCGCTGCCGCCGTCGATGGAGATCACGTCGCCCTCGGCCACCGTCACGCCGCCCGGGGCGGTGAAGCGGAGCCCCTCGGCGTCCACCTCCAGCTCCTCGGCGCCGCAGACGCAGGTCTTGCCCATGCCGCGCGCGACGACGGCCGCGTGCGAGGTCTTGCCGCCCCTGCTGGTCAGCACACCCCTGGCCGCGATCATGCCGGACAGGTCGTCCGGGGTGGTCTCGCGGCGGACCAGGATGACGTCCTCGCCCTCGTCGGCCAGCTCCTGCGCGCGTGCGGAGGAGAACACCGCCTTGCCGACCGCGGCGCCCGGCGAGGCGTTCATGCCCTTGGTGAGCAGCCGCCGCCCGCCGTTCTCGCCGAAGCGGGGGAACATGAGCTGGGCGAGCTGGTCGCCGGTGACGCGGGTGAGGGCGTCGTCCATGTCGATGAGGCCCTGGTCGGCGAGCTGGACGGCGATGCGGAACGCCGCGGCGGCGGTGCGCTTGCCCACCCGGGTCTGGAGCATCCACAGCTTGCCGCGCTCGATGGTGAACTCGATGTCGCACAGGTCGCGGTAGTGGTTCTCCAGGGTCTTCATGATGTCGAGCAGCTGCCGGTACGACCCGGGGTCGATGTCCTGGAGCCGTTCCAGCGGAACGGTGTTGCGGATGCCCGCGACGACGTCCTCGCCCTGGGCGTTCTGCAGGTAGTCGCCGTAGACGCCCTGCTGGCCCGTGCCGGGGTCGCGGGTGAAGGCGACGCCCGTCCCCGACTCCATGCCGAGGTTGCCGAACACCATGGCCACGACGTTGACGGCGGTGCCGAGGTCGGCGGGGATGCGCTCCTGGCGGCGGTACAGCACGGCGCGCTCGGCGTTCCACGAGCCGAACACCGCCTCGACGGCCATGCGGAGCTGCTCGCGGGGGTCGGCGGGGAAGTCGGCCCCGGTCTCGGCGCGGATGATCTCCTTGTACCTGTCCACCAGGGGCTGGAAGTCGCCCGCGTCCAGGCCGAGGTCGCTGTCGACGTCCTTGGCGCGCTTGGCGTCCTCCAGGGCCGTCTCGAACAGGGCGCCGTCGATGCCGAGCACGGTCCTGCCGAACATCTGGATGAGCCTGCGGTAGGAGTCCCAGGCGAGCCGCTCGTCGCCCGCGCGCTTGGCGAGGCCGTGCACGGACTCGTCGTTGAGGCCGACGTTCAGGACGGTCTCCATCATGCCCGGCATGGAGAACTTGGCGCCGGAGCGCACGCTGACCAGCAGTGGGTCGTCGGGGGCGCCGAGGCGGCGGCCCATCCTGTCCTCCAGCGCCGCCAGGTGCGCGGCGACCTCGTCGGTCAGGCCCGTGGGAAGCCCGCCGCCGCGCAGGTAGCTGCGGCAGGCCTCGGTGGTGATGGTGAAGCCCGGGGGCACCGGGAGCCCGAGGTTGGTCATCTCCGCGAGATTGGCACCCTTGCCACCGAGCAGGTCCTTGAGATCTTTGTTTCCCTCGGTGAAGTCGTATACATACTTGGGCACTTCAAGCTCCTTCAACGACCTCGACGGCCTACGTTTCCACCCCGTTCCCCGACTGTACCGAGGAAAAGGTAGAGGAAACCTCACTCATCTCGCCTGAGGACATCTGCCCAGCTAGAGACCAATATACCGGTCTAATCCAATTTCAATCCCGGGGCCGGAGAGGGTAAATCCGGGGAGATCAAGCGTCAATTCGCGGGGGAATTGAAATGGTGTAGACCAATTACTCGCCGCCGCGCAGCGGAGGGACGCCCGCGGCCGTGGCCACCAGTTCCTCGAACACCTCGCGGCCCGTGGTGAACGCGCCGAGCCGCACGTCCTTGATGTCCCCGTGATAGTCGCTGGACCCGGTGACGCGCAGCCCTAGGTCGCGGGCGAGCCCCCGTACGTGGTCGCGGTCCCCGGGGCCGTGGTCCGGGTGCGCGGCCTCCACGCCCCACAGCCCGGCCGCCGCCATGGCCGCGATCGCCTCGTCGGGCACGACGTGGCCGCGGGCCGCCGCCCGGGGGTGGGCGAGCACCGTCACCCCGCCGGCCGCCGCGACCAGGCGGACCGCCGCGAGCACGTCGAGCTCGGCCTTCGGCAGCCGATAACGTCTCCCGAGCCACCGCGGCCCGAACGCCTCGTCCACCGACGCGACCAGCCCCCGCCGTACCAGCGCCTTGGCGATGTGCGGACGGCCGACCGTGCCTCCGGCCGCGTCGGCGAGGATCTCCTCCAGCGTGACGCCGACGCCGTCGGCGTTGAGCAGCTCGACGGTGGCCGCCGCCCGCCGGTCGCGGGACTCGCGGACGCCGGCGAGCCCGGCGGCCAGTTCCTCGTGGCCCGGGTCGAACAGGTAGGCGAGCAGATGGGTGCCGAGCGACTCCTCTCCCCCGTGCCACCGGGTGGACAGCTCGGCCCCGCGCACCAGCGTCAGCCCGGACGGCAGCGCGCCCGCCGCCGCGTCCCACCCGGCCGTGGTGTCGTGGTCGGTGAGCGCCACCACGTCCAGCCCGGCCTCGGCCGCCCGCGCGGGGAGCGCCCCGGGCGGGTCGGTGCCGTCGCTGGCCGTGGAGTGGGTGTGCAGATCGATCCGCATGACACGAGGCTCTCAGCCGGGCCCCGGTGCCACACGGGCGCCCCCGTCAGGGAGAGGCCGGGTGCTCGGCGAAGTGCCGCTCGCACAGGCGGAGGCGGCGGGCGTGCCAGACCATGTAGGTGCCGAGGACCAGTTGCTTGAGGCTGCGGCCCACGTTCTCCCACCGGTCGCGCAGGCGCAGCCAAGTGAGGGCCACCGCGCGCGGCGCGCGGGCGGCCTGGCGGGGGACGGCGAGACAGGGGGCCCGGTTGGGGAGGGAGCGGGTGTGGGCCGCCGTGGTGGCCAGGGTGTAGCGGGCGAGGACCTCGCGGGTGACGGCGCGGACGGTGAGGGGGGCCAGGTGCCAGGCGGGGCAGGGGCGGTTGACGGCCACGCCGAACGGGATGTGGTTGGGGCGCGAGCGGCGGTAGGGGTCGAAGCGGTCGGGGTCGCGGTACCCGGCGCGGTGGAACTCCAGGTAGTTGAAGCACACGACCGAGCCCTCCGGGATGGCCGTCCCGTCGTCCAGGTCGATGCCGGCCGAGGTGACGCGGTGCGCGATGCCGAACAGCGGGTACAGCCGCAGCGTCTCGTCGATGACGTGGTCGAGCAGCTTCTCGTCGTCCGCGGCCTGCCGCTGGATCTCGGGGTGGCGGGCCAGCACCATCAGCACGTGCGCGGTCGCCTCGGCGCTCTGCACCACGGCCGTGGTGAAGAAGGTGCCCTGCAGGTACAGCGCACGCTGCCGCCGGTCCAGCAGCACGGGCAGCGCGTGCGGCACCTCCCTGAGCGCGCGCTCCAGGTGGGCGGTGAGGCGCGCCCGGCGGTCCATGTGCCGCAGCGAGCAGCACTTGAGCGCGTCGGCCACGTCCTCGGCGTTGGCCACGATCATGTCCCGCACCCCGGGCGGGCACGGCACGCCGAACACCACCCGGTGGTAGAACTCCGCCCACACCGGCATCAGCTGGTCGCGCAGCCGGACCAGCCCGGCCCGCCCGGGGTAGGCGTCCCGCACGCTGGACACCGCGAGCCGGTCGGCGGCGTGGCTCGGCATGGTCAGCACGCGGCGGGTGCAGCGCGCCACCTCGTCGTACAGGGGCCCGGGTTCCAGGTGCTCCTGGTGGATCTCCGCCCCCGGCGACAGCCAGTACCAGAACAGGTCGGACAGCGCGGCGCCTCGGCTGCGACCGTCCGCCGCGGGGTGGGAGTAGACCTCGAGGAAGCGGGACACGTCAAGGTCGCCGGGGATGGCGATGCCCTCGGTGCCGTTGATCCGGGCGAACAGCCGCATCCGCAGCGCGATCACCGCGGGGGGCAGCCAGTGCGGGAGGGTCACGGCGCATATCGAGAAGACGATCAGAACGATCATGTTACTCTCATCCGTGCGGGGACCTGACATACGGAAGTAACCTCACAAAAGATCCCTGTGTAATCCCCTGTACCGGTGTCATCCGTGTAACCTCCCGAGCCACAACCTGGGGACCCCGTGACCCTGGACCTGACGCCCGGCCCGGTCAACCTGCGCGACTTCGAGACGGCCGCCCGCGACCGGCTGGACCCGGTGTACTACGACTACTTCGCCAGCGGCGCCCAGGACGAGCTCACCGTCGCGGCCAACGAGGAAGCTTTCAGGCGCCACTCCCTGGTCCCCCGGGTGCTGCGCGGCGCCGGACGGCCCCGGCTGGACGTCACCGTGCTCGGCACCCCGGCCGCCATGCCGGTCCTGCTCGCCCCCACCGCGTTCCACCGGCTGGCCCATCCCGAGGGCGAGCCCGCCACCGCCCGCGCCGCCGCCGCGGCCGGGGTCATCATGATCGCCGCGATGCTGTCCACCGTCACGGTGGAGGAGATCGCCGCGACCGGCGCCACGCTGTGGTTCCAGCTCTACCCCCAGCCGGACCTCGCCTTCACCGGGTCGCTGATCCGCCGGGCCGAGGCCGCGGGCTGCCGCGCCCTGGTGGTCACCGCCGACTCCCCCGCGCTCGGCCGCAACGAGCGGGGCGACCGCAACGACTTCCACGACCTGCCCGCGGGCATCCACTGCGCCAACATGGGCGAGAACGGCCACGTCCGCCAGGTGGTGCTGTCGCCGGACATCTCGTGGGAGTACCTCGACCGGCTGCGGGCCATGACCTCGCTGCCGATCCTGCTCAAGGGCGTGCTGCACCCGCGGGACGCGAGGCTGGCGGTCGAGCACGGCGTGGACGGCATCGTGGTGTCCAACCACGGCGGCCGGCAGCTGGACACCACCCCGGCCTCGCTGGACCGTCTGCCGCTGATCGCCGCGGAGGTGGGCGGCCGGGTGCCGCTGCTGCTGGACGGCGGCGTCCGCCGCGGAACCGACGTGGTGAAGGCGCTGGCGCTCGGCGCCACCGCCGTGGCGATCGGCCGCCCGGTGCTGTGGGGCCTGGCGACCGGCGGCGAGGAGGGCGTCGGCCGGGTGCTCTCCCTCCTGCGCGCCGAGCTGGACAACGCCCTCACCCTGTGCGGCGCCGCCACCCCGGGCGAGGTCACCGGGGACGAGCTCGGCGGAATCCTCGCATGACGGCTCTCGGAAAGGACCGCGCGTGACCCTGAAGGTGATCGGCGCCGGCGTCGGGCGCACCGGCACGCTGTCGCTGAAGGCCGCGCTGGAGCGTCTCGGGTACGGCCCGTGCTTCCACGGCCGCCACGTGCTCGACCACCCGGACCGGCTGCCGTTGTGGCGGGCCGCCGCGGACGGCGAGCCGGTCGACTGGCACGCGGTGTTCGCCGGGTACGCCGCGAGCGTCGACTGGCCGGGCGCGGCGTACTGGCGCCCGCTGGCCGCGACGTTCCCGGACGCGAAGGTGATCCTCACCGTGCGGGACGCCGGTCGCTGGTACGACAGCGTGCGCGACACCATCTTCCAGATGTTCGGCGACGGCTCGGGGGACGCCGACCCCCGGGTGGCCGAGGCCCGGGACGTCGTGCCCGGCCTGGACGTGTTCACCTCGTTCCACCGGCGCATGATCTGGGACGGCTTCTTCGGCGGCAGGTTCGCCGACCGCGGCCACGCGATCGCCGTCTACGAGGCGCACAACGCCGAGGTGCTGCGCGAGGTACCCCCCGGGCGGCTGCTGGTCGTCGAGCCCGGCTCCGGGTGGGAGCCCCTGTGCGCGTTCCTCGGCGTGGACGTGCCCGCCGAGCCGTACCCGAGGCTCAACGACCCCGCCGCCTTCTGGTCCCGCGTGGCCGCCCGGGTCGCCGAGTCCCGTTCCTGACCCCCCGGGGCCGCCGGGTCCCGCAGAAAGGACACACGAATGCCGTTCCCCCGCTCGCTGGCCGCCGCCGGGCTCGCGCTCGGCCTCGCCCTGGTGACCTGCGCCGCGACGACCGTTCCCGCGACCGCGCGGACCGCGACCGCGGGCCTGGACCGCGCCCTGCTGCGCCAGTCTCTGGACGCGATCCGCGACGCGGGCATGTACGGCGTCTACTCCGCCGTGCGCGACGGGCGGGCGGACTGGCGGGGCGCCTCGGGTGTCGCCGACGTGACCACGCGGCGGCCGGTGCGGCCGGACATGGCGCACCGCGTCGGCAGCATCACCAAGTCGTTCACCGCCGTCGCCCTCCTGCAGCAGGCCGAGCGGGGCAGGCTGGTGCTGGACGCGCCGATCGCCAGATATCTCCCGGGACTCGTGCCGGGCGAGCGCGGCCGGGCGGTGACCGTGCGGATGCTGCTCAACCACACCAGCGGCATCGGCGACCACATCCTCGGCGCGTTCCCGTCGCTGCTCCAGGGCTCCACGGCGAGCCTCGACGACAACAGGTTCCGCCGGATCCGCCCGCGGGAACTGGTCGCCCTCGGCCTCGCGGCCCCCGCGCCGGGGGAACCGGGGCAGCGGTTCTCGTACTCCAACACCAACTACGTCATCGCGGGCCTGCTGCTGGAGCGGCTGACCGGCGAGGACGCCGAGGGGTACATCACCAGGAACGTCATCCGCAGGGCGGGCCTGCGCGACACCGCGTTCCCCCGCACCCCGTTCATCCCCGGCCCGCACTCCAGGGGCTACGAGGCGTTCTACGGCCTGATCGACCCGCCGCGCGACTACAGCGTCTACGACATGTCGTGGATCTACACCGCCGGCGCCCTGGTGTCCACGACCGAGGACCTGTCCGCGTTCTACCGCGCCCTGCTGGGCGGCCGGCTGATCGGGCAGCGGTGGCTGGACGAGATGCGCACGACGGTGACCGTCCCCGACCAGACCGGCGCCATCCCCCTCTACGGCCTCGGCATCTACGCCGTGGACCTGCCCTGCGGCCGCTTCTGGGGCCACGACGGCGCCGTCTTCGGCTACGGCACCATCTCCCTGTCCAGCCCCGACGGGTCCCGCCAGTTCTCCGTAGGCATCAACCTCATGAAGTACCAGCAGGTCAACGCGGACGGCACCCTGGAGCCGCACGCCATCGACTTCGCGTTGAACGACCACCTGTACATCGCTTTGTGCGGCCCGGACGCCGCCGGAACGGCCGCCCGCGGCACCGCCCCGCTGAATTTGTTCCGCATGGACGGACATTGGAACGGCTTGAAGTAACCGAACTCGACGACCGTCGCCGTTCTGGAAGATATGAAATAGGAGGCTAATGCGTTTGGGTTGACGGATGGAGCATCGGGTGGGTCACGTGGTGGTGGAGCCGTTGTCGCGGCAGGACCCTCGGCGGGTCGGCGCCTATGTGTTACTCGGGCGGCTCGGCGCCGGGGCGATGGGGCGGGTCTACCTCGGGCGGTCGCTGGCGGGCCGCCTGGTCGCGGTCAAGATGATCAGGAGTGACCTGGCGGACGACCACGACTTCCGCGCGCGGTTCGCGCACGAGGTGGCGGCGGCGCGGCGGGTGAGCGGCATGTTCACCGCGCCGGTGGTGGCCGCCGACGCGCAGGCCGAGGTGCCGTGGCTGGCCACCGCCTACGTCCCCGCGCCGTCACTGGAACGTCTGGTGAGGCTGTGCGGGCCCCTGCCGGTGCCCGCCGTGCGGTGGCTGGCCGCCGGGTGCGCCGAGGCGCTGGAGTCCATCCACTCGGCCGGCCTCGTGCACCGCGACCTGAAGCCCGCCAACGTGCTGGTGTCCCTGGACGGGCCGAGGGTCATCGACTTCGGCGTGGCACGAGCGGCCGAGCGGATGACGCTCACCGCGACCCGGCAGGCGGTCGGCACCCCCGCGTACATGGCGCCCGAGCAGGCGCGCGACACCCGCGAGGCCGTGGTGGCCAGCGACATGTTCTCCCTCGGCTCCACGCTGCTGTTCGCCGCGACCGGCCACTCGCCGTACCAAGGCAAGTCGATGTCGGAGATCCTGGTGCGGCTCGCCACCGAGCCGCCCGACCTGTCCGGGCTGCCCGAGGGCCTGGCCGACACGGTGAGCTGGTGCCTGGAACGCGACCCGGACCTGCGCCCCACAGCCGGGTGGCTGCTCGCCCACATGGCGCGCGACGCCGGCGAGGAGGACCAGGGGTTCTCCGCGGCGTCGCTGCCGCCCCGCGCGGTCGGGCTGATCGAGCGGTACCGCCAGGCGGCGCACGCCCCGCCGCCGGCCGACCTCGCCGGCGAGAAGCCGTTGGAGGAGGACGAGCTGACCTACGTCCCGCCGGGGCCGAAGAGCGGGTCCGCGCCGAGCGGCGCCTCCACCCCGCCCGAGCAGCCGCCGGACGCGACGACGCGGCGCGCCGACAACGGCGACGACCGGCCCTCCCTGCCCGCGGCCCGCTGGCGGGGCGGTCCCGCCCAGATGGCGGTGTACGCGCTGTCGGTGGTGCTGGCCCTGGTGCTGGGCGGCACGGCCGGGCTGGTGCTCAGTTCCCAGCGCACCGATCCGTACGCGCGCTCCGACGGCGCTCCGCCCGGCGGCCCGCCGCCCGGGGATCCGCCGGTGCCGCACGGGGGCACCGCGGAGCCCGGCGGGAAGCCGCGCATCCTGCTGAACCAGCCGAGCGGCGACGGGTGGACGGTCTTCGTGGTGCACGGCCGGGGCTGGCCCCCCGGGCAGCGGGTGACGATACGGCTCGGCGACGGCCGGGCCTCGCCGGCCAGGCCGGTGGTGGACCGGCAGGGGACGTTCAACTACGCCGTCAACCAGCAGCGGGAGTTCTTTCCCGGCAAGATCCCCCCGGGGGTGCACGAGGTGAAGGCCCGCGCGTCCGGCGGGGGTCCGGACGCGCGGGCCAGCTTCAGCGTCCACGACGGGTAGCGTCACGGACGGGCCGCGCCGGGCTTCCCACGGGCGATGTCATGGCATCCCGCTCCACCACAGGTCCTCCTGGCGGGAGCACCAGACCGGGTCGTCGAGGCGGGCCAGGTCGGTGAGCGTGATGATCTCGTGTTCCAGCAGTACGCCCACGACCACCTCGTCGGACAGCCTGCTGCCCGCCCGCGCCAGGCCCCTGCCGACGATCTTGCGGCGCAGCACCTTGATGTGCTCCCCGACCCGCGCCGACAACCGGTCGCGGAAAGCGGGGTCGACGGAGAAGCGTTCCAGCTCGTAGCTGGCGTCGGTGACCTCCAGGGCGGCCTGGGCGATCTCCGGCGTGCGGGGCAGCGGCGTGGTGCGGGTCGGGTCGACCAGCCACGGGCGGCACCACAGCAGGGCGACCAGGAACAGTTTGGTCATCGGGTCCAGGTACAGCGGCAGCAGCGTGCTGTCGCCCTTGGCGCGCGGCCCGGAGTGCTCGGCGCGCAGGTCGATCTCGGGTTCGCGCGCGGTGACGACCACACGCAGCGGCTGGCCGTCGTCGAGCATCGCCCCCGACCCCACCAGCGCCGTCCCGCGACGCATGAACCATCCGCCGGACGGCTCCTCGCCGTCCTTGAGCCGGGGCAGCCGGATCCGGTGGCCGTCGCTCTCCACGTACAGCGCGTGCGTGCAGCTCATGTTGGCGACCCACGCCCCGTCGCGCAGCGCGGTGACCACACCGGCCCTGCGAGACAGCCCGCGGTCGCCGGGGAGCATCAGGTCGGCGTCGGCTCCCCTGCCGAACACCAGCCGCATGCCCTCGGCCACCTCGACGGTGCGGCCGGACGGCCCGGTGACGCGCGTCGTGGCCGACACCGACGACTCCAGCCCCATGCCCACCTCGCCCTCGCGCTCCGCCACCGCCCCGCTCCCTGTGTCGTTGCCGCGGATTCTAGAAGCCCGCCGGCCCGTCGCGGCACCCCGGAGTTCGGGGATGGCCGGGCGGCGGGTTCCGGAGTCTGCTGATGTCGTCCGGTGTTCGGCGGGCCGATCCGGTACCTGAGGGGGGACGGATCAGCCCGCCGGCCCGTTCCTCCGGCAGGGCCCGCGGCCCGCCGCGAAACGGACCGAAAAGCGGATCACACCGCAGATCGCGCGATCTCACTGTTTATCCCGACAGCATCGGCGGACAGCCCGAGAGGCACCGGGAGGACCCCGGCCCCTTCCTGCGGTGTCCCTCCCCCGTAGGCCGACACGAACCAGATCATCGCGAACAGGGCCAGCAGGACGAGGAGCACGAGCACCACGAACACCGACCGCTCCAGCGAGAGGAACCCGGGTACGCGGGGGCCCCGGTGGGGCCGCGCCCGGACGGGCCGGGCGGCGGGCCGCTTCGAGGGCTCGTCCGCGTCCGCGGCGACGGGTGGCGCTCCGGCCGCCGGGACCGTCTCGGGCGCGGCGCCGAAGAAGCGGCCACGGTTACGCTTCGGCGGGCGCCGGCCCTCCTCGACGGCGATGTCCATCCACTCCCGCGTCCGCGTCTGCGCGTTGTAGACCGCCAGCTCCATGAGCCTGGACACGACCACCGACGGCGTGTCGGGACGGCCGGCCAGCCGGGCCGACTCCTCGAACGCGTCGCCGTCCGCGACGTCCTCGTCGTAGAAGGCGCACCGGGCCACCTGCTCCAGCGCGACGTCCACGTCGTCCTCCGGCAGCAGCTTCTGGAACAGGTCGTTGAAGCAGTTGTACCTGTCCAGCGCGGCGCGCAGCACGGCGCGGTTCTCCGGGTCGGCGTTGGCCGAGTCGGGGAAGTCGCGCAGGTAGCTGCGGATCTCCTCACCGGTCTTCGCGTACCGCAGCGAGTTCACCAGGATCGTCATCGCGAACGTCTGGCCCGCGCCGAGCGGGTCCGGCACCGGGCCGTGCCGCTCCTCCCGGGGCGGCGGGTCCGGCTCGGGGGACTCCAGCAGGTTGGGCCGGGCGTCCTCGGACGGTCCCACGGGGGCGAACGGGGGCCGCTGGATCGGGGAGCGTCCGGCGCGATGCCGGTACGCCTTGGTCACGCCCACCACGCCGTACGGGTCCGCCCCGGCCGCCTCCTGACCCGCCCGCGTCCCGGCCGAGGGGCCCGCACCGGCCGCGGACGGCTCGTCCGGCACGGGGAATGTCTCCTCCGAGGGCCACGGGGTCTCCGTCTCCTGGCGGGGCGCGAAGTCACGCGGCGTGCCATGGGCGGCGTGCCGGCGGCTTCTGAAGTATTTGAGCAGGCGGGCGATCTGGCTGTGGTCCTTGTCCCGCTCCTTCAAGCCGGCCGCCCGGCACAGCTCGGCCACCTCGCTGGGGTCGTGGAGGTAGGCCTCGACCAGGCGGGCCGCCGCCTCGTCGTGCTCGTCCCCGGCGAAGACGGTGTCCTTGGTCAGGTCGAAGCGGTTGTGCCGCGACTGCTTGGCGCTGTAGGGCCACTGGCCGAGGAAGACGAACCTCGGCAGGCCCGCCGCGAAGTCGTCGCTCTGCTCGGTGGAGAACGTCCAGTACCCCTCGTCGGCGGTCCCGACGACCCGGTCCAGGAGGTCCATCAGGCCCCACATGATCACCCGCGGGTCGGCGTCCGGGCGGGCCTGGCAGGAGAACAGAGCCTCGGGCTTCTTGAGCACCTCGGCGACCAGGCGGGGCAGCCCGGCGGCGAGAGGCGACAGCCCTCCGGACGGCTCGCCGGGCTCGGCGCCGCGCACCCGCGCGGTCAGCGCCCCACGGATGTCGTCGGTCAGCGTCAGCAGCGCGCCGGGGGCGAGCGGCGGCCCCGTCTCGGCCGTGCCGGACAGCCTGGTGTGCCAGGTGTCCGCCACTCCGAGGACCTGCCGCGGCCCGAGCAGCGGCCCCACCCCCTTGTAGGCGTAGGTGCGGATGCGGGCCCGCGGGTCGGGGTCGGCGGTGGGATCGCGGTGCAGGGCCACCGGCTCGCCGCCGACGGTCAGCCTGCAGATGCTGGGCCGGGACGGCGCGCCGGAGTCCCGCTGCACCTCCACCAGCGTGAACAACTGCCGTCCCCAGGGCTCCCACTCCTCGGCGGGCAGCGAGGACCTGCGCAGCGCCAGCCCGCCGTCCTGCTGCCAGGTGAAGACCAGCCAGTCGAGCCCTTCCGTGTACGCGTCCGCCCCCGAGCTCACCGGCCGACCTCCCTGGCCTCTGGCCCGTCGATGACCCCGGTCATGGCGAGCATCGCGATCAGTGGGTTAAGCACGCGCTGCGGCCGCACGCCGCGCGGGAAACGCTCGTCGGTGGACCTGCCGCCGGTCGCCGAGGCGAAGTGCAGCGTGGCCCTGCGGCACCGTGCCGCCGGTAACAGCCATCCCTGCGCGCCGTGCTGATGCAGGAACGCGTACACGTCGCGGCTCTCCATGCGGATCAGCTCGGCGTCCAGGTGGGCGGGGGTGGCGGCGGCCAGCCAGCGGTCCGCGGGCCGCATGAAGCGCAGCCGGTCGCTCTTGCTGACCACGACCACGGCGGGGACGTCGAGCAGCGTCTCCTGCCGGTAGAGCTGGTCGAGGACGTTGCTGAAGGCGAGGTCGCCGAGCACGCCGACGTCCTCGGCCAGGCCGGGCAGCCGCAGCGCCTGCTCGGGGTCCACCACGAAGATCAGGCCGTCGGCCGCCGCCAGGAACCGCTCCCCCTTGCCGACCTTGGCCAGTTGCTCGCCGGAGATGTCGAAGAAGGCCACCGGGTGCCCGCCGGTCTCCCCGGTCCGGCTCACGATGAGGGCGTCGACGAACTCCGGCAGGTCGCTCGGCACGGTGAAGGTGAGCTTGGTGCCGCGGTACAGAGGCTGCACGAACTTCTCCAGGAACACCCGGTGCCGGATCATGTCCAGGGGGACGGCCGTCAGCCCGTGGCCCTGCAGGCCGCCCGCCTCGATCTCGCCCATCATCGCGGCCAGCAGGTGGGTCTTGCCGGTCCGGCTGGCGCCGACCAGGCCGATCACGAGCGGCTTGCGGTAGCGGCCGTAGAGGACCGGCAGGTAGTGCGGCTCCGGCCCGGTGTCCTGCGAGGGATTGGGACACCGCAGGTACGCCGACCGCAGCCGCACCTCGCGCTTCTGCGGGTCGCGCAGGCCGGACAGGTTGATCGGGCGGTACTCGAACCTCTCCGGGTCGAGCTCGAAGAGGTCGGAGCCGTCGCTGGACCAGACGAAGGAGTCCAGGCACACGGGACAGCGGACGTGCTCACGCGCCTCAGCCAACGAATCCTCCAAGGACGAACAGCGCCAACGCGACGATCACCACGACGACCACGACGGCGACGACCATGCCGGCCCCGCCGCCGGGCCGGGTCCAGGCCACGGGCGGGGGCGGCTGCGGCATCGGGCCGGTCGGCTCGGCGGTGGTGCGGGCGGGCTCCGGCTCGTCCTCGTCGACCACCACCCGGTCGGCGGGCTCGGGGGGCCGCCGGTACGCCTTGCCGTGTTTCTGCCGCATCATCTCGTCGAACCGGCGCCCGCCCTCGTCGAACCTCCGGTCGGCCGCCTCCTCGGCGGGCGGGATCGGGTCGGGCACGCGCAGCCGCCGCAGCAGTTCCTCCGGGTGCGGGCGGTGCACGGCCTTCTGCGCGAAGACCCCGGCGAGCACCTCGCGCGTCCTCGGCTCCACCTGCCCGAGGTCCGGCTCGCGGTCCAGCGCGGCGGGCGGGACCGGGCCGGTGGCGACGTGGTAGATCACCATCCCGGCGCTCCACACGTCGTCGCGCGCGCACGTCCCCCCGACGCCCATGCGCTGCTGCGGGGAGGCCCACGGCCGGGCGCCCTCGGGGCGGCGCGGCCGGGACGCCGGGCCGGCCAGCTCGAAGTCGGCGAGCTGGGCGCCGTGCCCGTCCCAGCGGACGCTGTGCGGGGTGATGCCCCGGTGGACGACCCCGGCCTGCTCCAGCACGCGCACCCCGCGCAGCAGGCTGCTCTGGAACCGCCGCTGCTCGTTCAGCAGCAGCCGCCCCGCGACCTCGGCCGCGAAGGCGCCCCGGTACCGCTCGAACAGCACGAACGGCTCGGCGCAGTCGACGTCGTACCCGACGAGCCTCGCCAGCTCCACCGGGTAGGCGGGCCCGCCGAACCTGCGGTGCAGCAGCAGGCCGATCCGCACCTCGTTCTCCAGGCGGCGGTACAGCCCGGCGTCGGCCGCGTCGGCCTCCCGGGTGATCGCCTTCTGCACGAGCAGGGTCGTGCCCGACTCCGACTCCGCCTCGATCTCGACGAGCGACATGCCGGAGCCGGGGGTGGCCGGCACCTCGCGCTCGCCGAGCACCTTCCACTGCCGCGGCGCGCCGTCCGCGTCGGTGAAGTCGATCTTCAGTGTCTCCGGATCAGCCACCGTGCCCCCCTCCAGGCCCCGGCTGGGCGGGCGGCACGGCCGATCCGGCCGAGCCGTTCGGGCCGCCCGCGCCCGCCGTCCAGTCGGGGGCGGGCGCGTTCGCGGTCCAGGTGACGTCCACCATGCCGGTGCGCAGCGGCACCAGGCGCAGCACCCCGGCGAACTGGCTGGCCGCCGTCCACACCACGTCGCCGGGGAACCGCATGGCCTGCCCGGTGCGGTGGCCCCCCGCACCCACCGGGGGCTGGGCCACCCGGGGCACGAACCGCACCGAGACCGCGCCGCCCGTGGCGCGCAGGAACCTCAGCTCGTCCTGGTCGCACAGTTGCGTCATCCGCCCTCCCACCTGCATGCGCACCAGCTCCGCCACCTGGGGCGAGCGCCGCCACACCGACTCGGCCAGCTCCGTGCGGCGCGGGTTGTCGCCCGCGAACGGCGGCCTCTCGTGCACGCCGCGCTGGCGCAGGTGGTCCCAGTAGTCGTCGAGCTCCGCACGGGCCCGCTCCTCGATCCGCCAGGTGACGTCGCGCAGCGCGCCGCCGTACAGCTGCTGCCACAGCGGGTCCAGCACGTGGGCCGCGAGGTCGGCCAGGTCGTCCGACACCACCTGGGCGAACTCGGCGCGGAACTCGGGGAAGCCGACCGACCCCTGGCGCGACACCGGCCGCGTGGCCTCGGCCAGCCGGGCACGCTGCTCGGTGACGCCCCGGTGCAGCGCCTGGATGAGGTCCTCCAGCACCGACGCGTAGGTCTGCGCGGTGTCGGCGGCGGCGCGGCGCGGCCGGGCGAGCACCCACTCCTGGACGGCCACCTCGGTGACGACGGCGGTCAGCCGCCGGGAGGCGTCGTCCGCCTCGAACACGGGGAGCGCGCCGCACCAGCGGGCCACCGTGCCGCGCCACCAGCCGTACAGCGTGAACCCCATGGCCACCGCCACGACGGCCAGGACGACCGCGGCGACCGGCCCGGGCGGCGCGGACCAGTCCCGGCTGAACGGCAGCCGCCAGACGACGTGCCCGGCGAGCACGCCGAGCACGGTGGCCACGCCGTGCGCCAGCAGGGGCCGGGACGGCAGGGCGGCCCAGCCGTGCTCGCCGTACTGCTCGGGAGCCCTGGCGTGCAACAGCATCACGCCCAGCACCCAGGCCATCCCGGTGCACAGGCCGACCCCGGCCAGCCGCAGCACCGAGCCCATCGCGGTGTCCTCGAGCGGGCCGAGGACCAGGCCGACGACGAACCCGAACAGCGCGGCGGCGGCCAGCAGCCCGGCGCGCAGCGCGTCGAGCCGGAAGGGGAACGGCCCGGACAACGCGCCGAGCAGCCGCTCGGGGCAGGCCTGGGCCAGCCGGGGCCGGTGCACACCGCTGCCCGCCGGGGCGACGTGCGCCGCGTAGGCGCGCAGCCGGACGGCGAGGGTGTGCAGCGAGACGCTGCGCCGGAACTCGGACCTGACCAGGTCGCGCAGGGCCTCGGCGGGGTCGCCCTGCCGGGGGTCGGCGTCCACGCGGATCCCGGCCTGCCGCAGCCGGTCCCGGACGGCGTGGTCCTCGCCGTCGAAGCCGTCGGCCTCCTCGAAGAGGCGGTCGGCGCCGTCGCGGAGTTCCCGCAGCGCGTGGCCCGCCGTGCCGAGGCTCCCGGCCGCGGTCGCGGCGGGCCGGTCGGCCCCCACCAGCGCGGTCACCGCCTCCATCCGGGCGCGCAGCCCCGACAGGGCGTGCGCGGCCCAGGCGGCGGCGTCGCGCCGCTTGGCCATCGTCTCGCCCGGGACGAGCGCGTCCGGCGGCTCGTGCCCGGACGCGCCGGCCAGCACCGCGAGCACGCGGCCCGGCGAGCGGTCGGCGGCGGCGAGGTCCGCGGCGGCGCCGGGGTTGGCCCGGGCGGGGTCGGCGCCGCCGATGAGCCGGTCCAGCCCGCTGCTGAGGGCGTCGGCCAGGAGTTCGTCCCCGAAGTGGCCGGACATGACGGTGAACCCCACCGAGGCCACCCGGTCGGGGATGTCCCTGGTCTGCGCGACCACGGTGTCGAAGATCTCCGGCAGCAGCAGGACCTGCTGGAGCTGCAGCAGGTTCCGGTCGGGGTCGCCGCGCCCGGCGTAGGCGTGCCCGCTGTCCATGTCCCACTCGACGCCGGTGAGCTCCCCGGCCCACAGGGTGGCCGCGACGTCGGAGGCCGCCATCGCGGGCGACAGGCGCAGCGCGGGGCCGCCGGTGTCGTCGGCGGCCCCCACCACCAGGCACAGCACGGCGCGCACCGCGCGGGTGCCGAGGATGCGTTCGTAGAACGCGCCGCGCCCGCCGAGCCGGTCGAGCCGGTCGATGACCAGGACGCGTCCGCGGTCGGCCCGGGGCCCGACGGCGCCCCAGCCCTCGTCGCCGAGGTCGCGCTCCCGGATGTCCAGGAGCAGCACCTCGGGTTCCATCCCTTCGGTCACGGCCACCGGCGTACCGCCTCGACGAGATCCACCAGGTTGTTGTTCACCGGGTTGGCGACGCCGGTGAAGGGGGCGCGCAGCGCCTGCTCCAGGGTGGTGCCCCACAGCTCGACCAGCCGCTCGGCCTGCTTCTTGCCCTGTTCCGACAGCGCGGGCATGCGGATCTCCAGGAGCTTCAGCTGCTCCTCCGACACCCGCCAGAACAGGTCGAACATCGGGTCGGGCGGCACCGGGGTGGTCTCCAGCCCGTCGGGGAGAAGCCGCATCAGGCGGGCGGCGAAGTCCCGCCGGACCGTCTGGTCGTCGGTGAGGGTCCACTCCTCGTACGACCGCAGCAGGCTGCCCCACGAGGACGCCCCGGCGAAGGTGGTGAGGCCGAGGCTCATGACCATGGCGTCCTCGCCGCGGTCGAGCACGACGCGGATGCGCTCCGGCGAGTCGGGATTGCCCCGCTCGACCTCGACGTAGCCGTTCCACATGGCGCACAGCAGGCGCTGGAGGATCCTGACCCGGTGCTCCTGGGTGGTGACCAGGTAGCCGAAGTCGTAGCCGAGGCGCTGGCGCCACCGCAGGAAGTCCTGGTCCTGCTCGTTGCGCAGCGCCTGGCCCCAGAAGTGGAGCACCTCGCGCAGCTCGGGGACCTCGGTGACGCCCATGGAGGTGCGGAACTGCACCACCACGATCGCGTCGGTGTCGGCGGGCCGGAACTCCGGCCGCGGGCCGCCCTTGGGGAGGTTGATGTGGTTGTACAGGTAGGACTCCACCTCGGCGTCCGCCGCCGCGGCCGGGTAGGAGATCAGGACCTTCAGCTCACCGGCGCCCTGCGGGGAGAAGCCGCTCGGCAACAGCGCGGCGAGCTCCTGCCGGAACTGCGTCAGGTCGTCCTCCCCCACCGGGGGGCCGTCCTTGCCGGCGGCCTGCGCCAGCAGGTCGGCCATCGGCGGCAGCAGCGGGCGGTCTCCCGTCTCCCGGTGCCGGAACAGCCGTTTGACGGCTTGTTTGATCTGGTCGCGAAGGTAGGCGCGGGCTTCGGCGGGGCTCTGCTCGACGCTGATCTGGAACACCCTGCGCCAGCCGTCCGGCCCGATGATCGCGCCGATCAGCCCGGCCTCGCCCTCGTTGCCGCGGAGCCTGCCGAGCCCGATCTGCTGGGCGACGGCGCGGCCGGTGACCTGCTCGTAGAAGTATTCGAGGTCCTCGCCGCGCGGGGGCAGCAGGTAGGTCACGCCGACCCGCGGGCGGTACAGGTCGCGGGCGCGGCGGGCGAAGCGCGCGTCGTCCTCCTGGGCGTGGGCCATCAGCTCGTCACGCAGCTCGCCGAGCTCGCGGATCACGCGGTTGAGCTTGTGCTCCCAGCGGACCGTCTGGTCCCCCCACGCGGCGTGCCAGATGGCCCTGGCCCGCGTCCGGTACCAGCCGTTCTGGTCCTGGAGCACGCGCTGGACCTCCGGGTCGCCCCAGCGCGCCTTGCGCAGCCCGGACATCCGGTCCCGCAGCTGCGGCACGGGCGGCTGGACCGCCTGGCCGCCCTCGGGGTCGCTGCGCCGCCGCTCCAGCAGCCCGCGGAACCCGATCTGGTCGGCCTCGTCGGCCAGCGCTGGGTGTCCCATGAGGATGCGGCCGACCCGCAGCGGGTCGTGCGCGCCGAGCATCTGCTCGACCCCGCGGCGCGGGTCGAACTCCTGCACCAGCTGCGGCACGGTGGTGCGCAGGTTGTGGTCGAGCGTCTTGAGGTTGTCCTCCATGCCGCGCACCCGGGTGGCGAGCACGCGGTAGATGGCGGCGGCGCCGTCGGTCGCGGGCGGCTCGGTGAACGGCAGTGGCTCCCGGTCGCGCAGCGGGCCGATGTTGGTCGCGCCGAACATGGCCGCCAGCGCCTCGCGGTTGCTCTCGGCCCGCCCGGGTGGCGGCACCGCCAGCTCCGACACGGCCCTCGCCAGGATGCGGGAGGCGACGAGGTCGGCGAGGTCGTCCACCGGCACGGTCATCGAGGCCACCAGGCTGGTGGACACCCCGCGGTTGCCGATCCCGGACACCGCCATGGTCTCGCGCTCGACGCCGCGGTTGATGAAGTCGTCGGCGAACGACTGGTAGACCCGGTCGAAGCCGCGGCCGTGGTCGTCGCCGTGCTGGTCGACGTCGGTGCCGACCAGCGACATGACCAGGGAGACCACCGAGCGGTGCAGGTCCTCGCGGTCCACGCCGGGGGTGCGGCCGAACAGGAAGGCCGTCTGCACGGTGGAGGCGCGCAGCCGGATCTCCCCCTCGACGGGGTAGCGCACGTACAGGTCGCCGGTGACGCCGATGTTGCTCAGCTCGGTCCCGGCGGCGTGGCCGTTCTGGTCGTCCACCAGGCGGAACAGGTCGAGCAGTGCCCGCCCGGCGTTCAGCGTGGCGCGCCGCCCGCCGCCGAGGCCCTCGTCGAACGCGGACGGCATCAGCACCAGCGGGTAGATCTGCGCCCGCAGCCCGGCCTGCTCCAGGGCGTGGCCGACGAGGTGAAGATAGTCGTAGAAGATCCCGCTGCCCGTGCCGCCCGCCACAGAGAACGCCACGAACACGTCGCACGAGGTGCGCAGCCGCCCGCCGAGCTGGGCCAGCTCCCCGCCCGAGGTGCTGATGCGGCCCACCGCCGACGACACCGGGGCCATCGCGGGCCGCAGCCCGTGGCGCAGCGTCTCGAACAGCGCGGTGCGGCCCACCGTCGGCAGCTGGCCCGCGCCGCGCACCAGCGGCGCCACGCGGGGCTCGCCGGCCGCGGGGGGCAGCCAGCCGGAGACCAGCTCCTTGGCGTTCATCCGCAGGCTGCGCGCCACCTCGGGGTAGGTGTCGAACCGCGGCACGAGGTCGGTCACGAGGTTCATGGTGCGCTCGCCCGCCGGGGCGTGCTCGGGGGTCGGGACCACCCGCGTGCGCAGCCTGAGCAGCTCGGCCTCGTTGAGGTCGGCGTACACGAACTGCAGGCAGGACGGCAGCTGGTAGGGCAGGAAACCCTGGCCCGGCATGCGGTCCAGCAGTTCCCGGCCGTCCGGCCCGCAGAGCTCGTCCCGCAGGCGCCGCTCCAGTTCCGCACCGATCAGGCATCCGGTGCCGCCCAGCCCCACGAACAGCATCGGCTGGTAGATCTTCATAGCGCGGTTCCCTTTCCTTTACCGGTGCGGTTCACAGGAGGGGGTCGGTGGAGGGCGAGGAGTAGGAGCCGGACGAGTGGCCGCCGCCGGGAGGCGGGCCGCCGGTGGGCGCCGTGAGGCGGCCGTCGAGCACGGCGACGGCGAGCCCGTCGCCCACCGGCTCGGGGACGCCGGGCCGCATGCCGCGCACGTCCCCCTCCGGGGTGCGCAGGAACAGCCCTCCGGAGCCGCCGGAACTGCGGGACACCGAGTAGATCTGGTCGCCGCGGCCGGGCCGGTCGAAGTGGGGGTGGTCGCGCGGGTCGCGGATGACGAACTCGAGCCTGCGGTTGCGGCCGACCGGCGCCCGCCACTGCGCGGTCTCCCGGTCGCCGCGGTACAGCAGCAGCGTCAGCTCCTGCACGTCGCCGCGGATGCGGCCGGCCCGCGCCCTGGTGAACAGGACCAGCAGCGCGATGACCGCGAGCGCGATCAGGGCGCCGAGGATCCACGGCACCGGGGAGGGCGGGTAGGCCACGGTGACCTTGACGAAGCCCCTGCCGTACTCCCGCGCCGGGTCGGCGGCGTCGCGCAGGACGAGCACGCCGGGGATGTCGCCGAGCGCGCTGCCGTCCGCCAGGACCAGCTCCACGTCCCGCTGGGTCTGGCCGACCGGCATGCGCAGCTCCGGCGAGCGGACCTGGACGCGGTCCCCCTCGCGCAGCCCGTCCAGCGCCAGCGTCGCGGTGATGGGTTTGCCGGTGTCGTTGGTGACGGTGACGGAGCCGCGCACGACCTCGCCGGGCGCCACGGTCTGCTGCGGGACGTCGATCACGGTGCGCACGCGGCTGCCGGGCCGCCCGATCTGGGTCTCGTACGGCACCTTGTCGCCCTGCACGCCCACGGCGTCGACCACGCCGACGAACCGCAGCGCCCCGGTGGCGGTGGACGGCACCGCCACCACGCCGGCGTACTCGCCGTCGCCGGCCTTGCGGTCCGGCCCGGTGCCGTCGTCCTGGAGCCGGACGTGCACCGTGTCGGGCACGCCGTCGCCGGTCATGTCCACGCTGAAGGCGAGCGCGTCGCGCGCCTCCGGCGACACCACGACCTCCCGCCGGGTCTGCAGCCGCGAGCGCACGACCACCTGGCCGCCCGGCTCGGGGTTCTGCTCGTCCAGGGTGATGGTGGAGCGGACGGCGCCCTGCCAGGTCACCGCGGCGACCACCTTCTCGGGCCGCACGCCCTCGGGGGCCTCCACCTTGACGGTCCACTCGCCGGGGCGGGGCAGGCCGATGCGCAGGCCCTCGACGGGGCTGTCCTCGCCGTACACCTGGAAGGTCGAGCCGTCGTGGTTGCCGGTCTTCGGCACCACGTTCCCCGCGGGGTCGATGTAGGTGACGCGGAACCTGGGGTTGTACTTGGCGACGGTGATGGAGGCGTCGGTGGCGATCTCGGGGATGCTCAGGTGGTACTCCCTGCCGCCGGGGCCGTCCACGACCTGCGGGTCGGCGACCTGGGACCCGGCGCACCTGGCCGTGCTGTACACCCGGACCATCGCGGAGAAGACCTGGTCCTCGCGCTGGATGAGCTGCGCCTGGGGCCGCGAGCCGGTGAGGTTGTTGCACGGCCTGCCCACCGCGAACGACTTCAGCTGCCCGAGGTCGGCCTTGCCGAAGCCGAGCGGCCAGATCTGGATGCCCGCCCCCGCGGCCTCGCGCAGGTGGGCGTCGAGGTACTGCCGGGCGGCGTTCTGCCGGGCGTCCGGGGTGTCACCGTAGTTGGGGCTGCGCCGGACGTCGAGCACGCCGTCGGTGAGCAGGAACACGATCTTCTGCCGGTCGCGGTCCCCGGTGGCGCGCAGCGTCGAGACGGCGCGCCCGATGGCGGCCACGTGGTCGGTGTCGTTGCCCTCCTCCGGCGTGCGCCGGTGCAGTTCCCGCACGCAGTCGACGACGGCCTCGCGGTCCTCGCGGGTGGCGAGCGGACCGAGCGGGCACACGACGTCCAGCGCGTTCTGCCCGCTGTCGTTCTTGCTGCCGAACCCGACGACCTCGACCCTGGACTTGGACGAGAACTCACCGACGGCCAGCAGCGCCGCGGCGGCGCGTTCGGCGGTGACGGCGCTTTCCGAGAGGCTTCCCGACTCGTCCACCAGAATGACCACGTCGATGGGCTGCACCTGGATGGGACTCGGAATGGCGGCCGCGGCCGGCGCGGCCGATAACGGCAGCGCCACCGCGAAGATCAATGGCAGGGCCAATTTTCGGCCCATCGAGAACGAAGGCATACGGATACAGCCCCCTGAAGTAGCCCCCACCTGCCCGTTCTCCCTTCTCCCCAAAGGCGACGGGACGTTCGCACGGCTCCCAGTGAGGAAAAGGAACCATGTTGATCGACCAACGCGTGTCAACGGTAAAGGGTTCCCGTTGATCATTACCATGGCCGCGCCGTCTCTTCATTCCTCTCGCACAACAGAAGTCACGGCGCCGCCGCCTCCGCCCTCAATAGGTAAAGACGCCTCTCATGCTCCCTGAGATGGCAGGCGAGGGAAATCCGTGCCGGCGAATAATCTACATAAAAGCGATAAATCACCCCTTCGCCGAAAAACCGGTCACTCATCGAGCCGCCCGAGGATGTCGTCGCCGCGCTCCCGGAGCGTCAGCAGCCGTTCCAGCCGCGCGTCCGCCGCCGCCCGGCGGACCCGCAGCGTGTCGCGCTCCATGCCGAGAGCCGCCTCGGCGTCCTCCAGCACCGAGGCCAGTTCGCGGCGGGCCCGCGACAGGCTCCGGTCCACGTGCGCCCCGAGCGCGTCCCCCGTCGTCGCCATCGCGTCGCCGACGGCGGCCGACAGATCGTGCCGCATGCTTCCCAGCAGGCGTTCGAGCTGGTCGCGCAGGTCGGCCTCCCGCGTGGCCTCCTCCTCCGCCCGCCTGCGCCAGCGGCTGAGCACCGCGACGATGGTGACGCCGACCACGGGGGCCAGCCACGGCGACAGCAGCGCCGCGACCGCGGTGCCCACCACCACGCCGATGTCCACGTACCGCGACGCCCGGTCGACGTCGGAGATCAGCCCCCGGGGCGCCCGCGCGCCCCCCGGGGCCGCGGGGATGTCGACGGGGAGCGCCAGCTCCACCGCGGCGGCCTCGGCGCCCTCGGCGTCGAACTCCTCGGCGATGCCCGCCGCGACCACCGCCAGCCTGGCCCGCAGGTCGCCCTCGAACTCCATCAGCAGCCCGCGCGCCCCGGCGGACGCCTCGGCGGGGAACCCGGCGTGCAGGTTCCTGTCCCCCTGCGCGATCCGCCGGTCCAGCGACTGGCGCAGCTCCTCCAGCCTCCGGTCCATCCGGCGCCGCAGCTCGCCCGCCTCGGCCTCCATCCGCCGGTCCAGCCGCTGACGCCAGCCCGCGTTGCGCCGCTCGTGCTCGGCCAGCAGGTCGCGCTGCCGGCGGACCCGCGCCAGAAGGCCCGGGTCCTCGCGCAGCGCCATGGCGCGGCGCTCGGCCTCGGCGATCGCGCCGCCGAGCAGGTGCCTGGCCATCCTCACGGTGTTCGCCAGGCGCACCACCTCGGCCCGGTCCGCGACCGAGCCGCGCAGCGCGGCCTCCAGGGCGCCGAAGCCGCTGGACTCGTAGCGCCGGGCGGCGGTGTCCCGCCGTCCCTTCTCCTCGGCGCGGTCGGCGTCGGACTTGCGGCGGCTGCTCACCGGGAACCACGGCGCGCCGGCGTAGTCGCCGGCGTGCCTCGCCACCAGGTCGCGGTCGATCCGCAGGGTCTTCTCCCAGCCGGGATGGCGGTCCGTCTGGGTCAGCACGAACATCACCCTGTCGACCCGCCGGGTCGCCAGATCCAGGAAACGCAGCTCAGAGGCGGTCAGCTCCCCCGAGCCGTTGACGACGAACAGCAGCGCGTCCGCCTGGGCGAGCGTGGCCAGCGTGATCGCGGTGTGCCCGGCCACCAGCCCGCCGACGCCGGGCGTGTCGATCAGCGCCAGCCCGCCGGCCAGCAGCGGCGCGGGCAGGTACACCTCCACGTGGTGCACGCCGTCCCGCCGGGGGCGCTGGGTGACCGGGTCCAGCGCCGCGTACTCCCCGATCTCCGCGAAGGGGACCTCCCGGCCCTCCGGGTGCTCGTCGTCGACGACCACGGCCCGTTCCGTCGTCCCGTACCGGACGGCCACGTGCACGCTGGTGGCGACGTCCACGTCCTTGGGCAGCAGGTCGGGGCGGCCCACCAGCGCGTTGATCAGCGAGCTCTTGCCCCGCTTCTTCTCGCCCACGACGACGACCGTGGCGGCCTGCCGGGGCATCTCGGCCGCCGCGCGCTCCACGCCGACGGCCGACGCGGGACGTCCCTGCTCGCGCATGGTGGCCGCGACGTCGGTGAGGAACGCGTGCACCTCGCCCGCGAGGAAGTGACCGTTGTCCTCAGGCATCGGCCGGCCTCTTCTCCGCGTAGACGACCACCTCGGGGATCCGGATCTCCCGGTCCCGGTCGGACACCCCGCACAGCTGCGTGTGGGCCACGGTCATGTGGAGTCCCGGGTCGTCGGTCGGCTCCCTGCCGATCGCCCGGTGCCGCTTGGCGTCGAACCGCTCGCCGTCCACCACCGCCAGCGTCACCCCGACCCCCTCCAGGCCGTCGCGCAGCAGCGCCCACAGCCCGGCGTGATGGACCCGCAGCCGGTCGGCCAGGTCCACGCAGGCCATGACCAGCTGGTCGCGTTCCCCGGCCCGCGCCAGCACCGCCTCGAAGGCGGCCGCGCCGTCCTTCTGCGCCTGCTCGAACGCCGCCCGTGCGTCCCCCGGCGCGACCTCGCCCCCGGCGACGGGCCCGGCGGGCTCCGGCTCGGGCGCGGTGTCGCGCGGCCACCACGGCCACTCCCACCACGCTTTCCGCGGTCCCGGCATCTTGTCCTCCTCGTGGTCGGTCATCGCGGCCAGGCCCCCGTGGCCAGGTCGACGGTCTCGATGTGGCCGGTGGAGACGGCGATGTAGGCGAACGCCGAGCCGATCGCGGGCGGCCCGGCGACGGCGCCTCCCGCGTCCCTGGTCCACCGCGTCTCCCCCGCCGTCAGGTCCAGGGCGGTCAGCGAGTCGCCCGCGACGACGTACGCGGTCCCGTCCCGGACCACCGGGGTCGCGGTCACCGGCCCGCCGACGGGCAGCGACACGCGCTCGGCGCCCGATTCGGCGTCGAGCCCGAGGAGCCGGCCGTCCGCCGTGCCCACGTAGACCCGCCCGCGGTCGAACACCGGGCCGGTGCCGCGCGGCACTCCCACCGGCCTGGACCACAGCACCGGGTTGTCCCCGGCGCGGTCCACCGCGTACACCACGCCGTCCTCGGCGGCGGCGAACACGATGTGCGCCGTCACCGCCAGCGGGGCGGCGATCGGCGCGGGCAGGCGGCGTTTCATCCGCCGCTCCCCGGTCGCCGCGGTCACGGCCGTCACCCGGCCGGACTGGCTGCCGGCGAACACCAGGTCCCGCACGGCCACCGGCGGGCAGCCGTCCACCCCGGCGATGCCGTACGTCCACAGGCGCTCGCCGTCGACGCCGTAGCAGTACAGCCCTCTCTCCTCGCAGCCCACGAAGACCCGGTCGCCGTGCACCACGGGAGAGGCCGTGATCCGCCTCTGCCTGCGGGGGGTGGCGGGCCCGAGGAAGCGGTACCACTGCCGCACCCCGTCCTCGGCGGCCAGCGCGCTCAGCCTGCCGTCGGCGTCGCCGATGTACAGCCGGTCGCCGTGCACCACGGGCGGGGTGACCGCGGCGCAGACGGCCCGGTACCATACCCGCTCCCCGGTCGCGGCCTCGAAGGCGTAGATGAACCCGTCGCCGGTGCCCACGTACAGCGTCTGCCCGGACAGCACCGGGGCCGTCGGGCGTCCCACCACCTCGCGCCGCCAGAGCCGGAGCCGCGGCGGCGCCCCCTCGGGCGGCGGCGGCTCGGTCAGCGCGCCCAGCGCCACGGCGGCCTTGGGCTCCGGGGCGACCACCGCGTCGAGCCGGCCTCCGGAGTCCTCTCTGATCATCCGGCGGATCAGCGGGATGGCGCTGGACCCGCCGGTCAGGTAGACGGTGTCCACACCGGCGCCGGTGGGGGCGACCTGACGGATGGCGGCGCCCAGTTCGCGCACGGTCTTCAGCACCATGCCGCTGATCGCTTCCTCGAACTGACCCCTGGTGACGAGGATGCCGGGCTCGTAGAACCCCTCGCCCCTGATCAGCCACCGCTCCCGCTCCGAGAGGGACTTCTTGGCCACGGTGACGTCCTTGGCCCACTGGCTCTGCCACATCCGGGCCTTCCAGTCGGTGCCCTCCCACACGGCGTACGCCGCCCGCGGGTCGCGGCGGCGCGCCTCCGCCTGGACGATCTCCAGCAGCGCCTGGTCGAAGTCCTCCCCGCCGATGTCCTCCCGCCCGCCCGGCTGGCCGCGCACCTCGAACCCGTCGTCGGTGCGGCGCAGCACCGCGGTGTCGAAGGTGCCGCCGCCGAGGTCGTACACCACGACGTACTCGCCGACGGACAGCTCGCGCATCCTCAGGTACCACCGCGCCGCGGCCACCGGTTCCGGCACGAAGTCCACCGCGCCCAGCCCGGCGCGGGCCGCCGCCTGGGTGAGGCGGTCCAGCGGCTCGCCCGACCAGCGCGCCGGATGGGTCAGCACCACCCGCTCGGGGCCCTGGCCGGTGAACGCGAACTTCCGCAGCGCCACGGCGAGGACCTTCCGGAAGATCGCCGCGACCAGGTCGGCCGTCTCGATCAGGCGGTCGTCGACGAGGGTGTGCGCGCTGGCCCGCAGCTCCCGCTTGGGCAGCCGGACGACCCTGGCCGGGTCGAGACCGGCCCGGTTCAGCGCCTCGGTGCCGACCACGAAGCCGTCGCCGTCCTCACCCTCCTCACCGTTCAGGCCGTCCTCGCCGCCGGTGACCACCACCACGGACGGGAAGTACCGCGCCTCCCCCGGTTCCAGCTCCAGGGGCTCGACGTCACCCGCGTACAGGGTGGCGGCGGAGGTGTAGCAGGTGCCGAAGTCGATGGCCAGCTGCCAGCCGGATCCACCGGTCGTCATCAGTGTCTCCATGTTCTGTCTTCCGCTCATCGGCGCACGTCGGGGTGATGGCCGTGGCACAGCTCCATCGCGGTCCGCGCGGTGCGCCGCAGCCGCGGCGGCAGCGCCGGGTCCTGCTCGACGCGCCGCCATCGGCTCACCTCGCGCCCGGCCGCCCGCGCCAGCTCGTCCCGGGTGGCCCCCGGGGGCAGCCCGAGGGCCTCGGCGGGGTGCGGGCGCGTGGCCAGGCGGCGCAGCGCCTCGATGTCCTCCGCGGGAAGGCGCGGCCGTCCGGCCTCCATCTCGCGCAGCGCCTCCCGGAGCTCGGCCCGGACGAAGGCGGGCCGCCGCCCGAGCTCTTCCACCGTGTCCAGCAGCCACCCGCCGCGGGGGTCGGCCAGCGCCGCCTCGGTGAGCCGCGCCAGCGCCGAGACGGCGCGCAGCCAGTCGGTGCGCGGGGCCAGCGCGACCTCGATCCGCTCGATCAGCCGGTCGACGCCGGACCGCTCGCGCAGGTGGTCCAGGATCTCCGCCGGGGACCTCGGGCCCGCCGCGCAGAACTCGGCGCACAGGCGCAGCCCGTAGACGCCGAGCATCCGGAACAGCCGGGCCCGGGCGGCCTCGGCCAGCGGGCCCTTGTCCCAGCCGAGGAAGTTGTCGGCGTCGTAGAGCGCCTCGTCCAGTTCGTCGAGGTCGTGCCGGGCCAGCCTGCCGAGGGCCTCCGCGTCGTCCTCGGTGAAGTCCCCGCCGAGCGCGGTCTCGGCCAGCAGCCCGGCGACCGGGATCACCTCGGTCACCTCGTCCCGCAGCTTGGCGGTGTACGTCGCGGCCACCCGGCGCGCGTCCGGCCAGGGATCGTCGCCGGAGTCCTCGGGCATCCAGTCGATCTGGCTGATCACTCCGATCCGGCCGGTGGCCGCGGCCCAGGAGGTGCCCGTGCCCCGGCGGATCTCGGCGAACGCCTTGGCGTCCTCCCCGCCGGGGTGCGGCATGACGAAGAACGTCGCGTCGGCGTCCCGCAGCGCCGCGAGCGAGGCCTCGTCGCCGTGGTTCGGCGAGTCCAGTCCCGGCGTGTCCACCAGCAGGCAGCCAGCCGGGGTGGACCCGGAGAACTCGACGTCGACCCACTCGATGTCCTCCGGCTCCCACCCGAGCCCGCCCGGCTCCACCGGCAGCCCGCCCCGCGGCCCCATGCGCACCTCGCGCGCGGCCCCGGACCTGGACCTCACGGTGACGCGGTCCAGGTGGGAGGGGTGGTACCGGGTGACGACCAGCGTGCACTCGGTGTTGTCGGTGGGCGCGATGCGCCGTCCGATGAGCGCGTTGACGAGGGTGGACTTGCCGGCGTTCATCCGGCCGCCCACGGCGATCCGCAGCCGCCCGTCGGCGAGCCGCTCGGCGACCCGCCGCGCGGTGTCCAGCAGGCGGCCTTCGGTGTGGCGGGAGGCCACCCGGTCGCAGAGCCGCAGGACCGGCCCGCAGAGGTCATCGTTCATTCGCGTCCTCGTCCGGCTTCTCGTGGTGGGTGAACCGGACTCCGCCGATCAGCACCGTGCCCCAGTAGGGGAGGATCTTGCGCTCGGGCGGGGCGCCGTTGCGGGAGAACTCGACGACCAGCTTCCTGGTGCCCGGCAGCAGGCCCCGGCCGCTGACCGTGGCGACGGGCTCGTCCGCGTCCTCTCCCAGCGGCCGCACCGCCTGCGGGCCGCGTCTGCCCGCCAGCGACGCCGTCGTGCCGCGGCGCGCGACCGTGCGCCCGGAGGCCCCGGTCTCCCAGTACGTGAACCCGAGGTGGCCGTGCATCCTGGGGTGCCACCGGTCGCGCAGCCGCACCCACAGGAGCAGGCCCAGCACGAGCACGGCCGTCGCGGCCGCCACGCCGGACATCGGACGCCACACGCCCGTCACGCGGGTCCCGTCCGGAGGGAAGAGGGGCAAGGGGGGTGTGACGAGCCGGGGCGGCGGGGGACTGACCGCCAGCTCGGCGAGGCCCGGCGACCAGGGGGTCGTCACCTCGGCCCGCGCGGTCGCCGCGTTGCCGGCGCGCACCCTGCGGTCCAGAATGTCGTGCGCCGGTGGCCGCCACACCAGGGTGACGTCGCGTTCCACCGTTCCTCGCGGCGGCAGCGCCACCGGGCGCGGGTCGGCGAGCCGCGCCTCCACCGGGAGACCGCCGGGGCCGTCCGCGGTGACCACGAGGCCGGAGACCTGGACGGGGACGTACCGGAGCGTGGAGCGTAGGCGGAGGCGGGCCGTCCCCCGGCCGGCCGCCAGGTCGAGGCGGCCGGGGCCGGTCAGCCATTCGGCGGTCACGCCGCGGCCCTCCTCGGCGGCCAGCAGCCCGCGGGCCGTGTCCCTGCGGGCGAGCTCCTTGAGCGCGGCGAGGTCGTGTTCCTCGCCGGCGTTGCGGGGCTCGTGGATGAGATAGCGAGGGAACACCCGGCCGAGCACCTTCTCCTGGCCGAGGCGCAGCTCCCGGCCGCGCCGCTGCCGCAGCACCGGGTCGGCGGGGTAGGGCAGGGAGTACACCTGGAGCCAGGGGATCTTCTTCTCCAGGTCCCTCCCCCGTTCCGCGAGCCGCCGCCAGGCCGCGCCGCCGGACGCGCCGTACCGGCTGCCCGGCGCGGGGTAGTGCTCGTTGTCCGAGGCGAGCATGATCGCGGCCAGCGGGGACGGGTGCCCGTCCAGCCAGGCGACGGCCTGGTCGAGAGCCGCGCCGATGTCCGTCCATTGGCCCTTCGGGACCCGCAGCCGGTCGACGTCCTCCGGGCCGTCCAGCGGGATCTCCCGGCGCACGTGCTCGTCGAACGGGAACAGCAGGACCTGGTCGCCCGGCTCGACCCCCCGCAGCAGCGCCTTCAGCTGCCGGCGGACCAGGGGGAACCCCTTGGCGACGCTGCCGGAGGTGTCCAGCAGGACCAGGTACGTGGCCCGGGTCCGCTTCAGGTCCAGGCCCGCGTACACCTGCTCCAGGTCCGGGTCGGCGGCGGCCTCCACCGGCCGGGCCGTCCCCAGCGCGCCCGCCACGACGCAGCAGGTGATCCCGCTCAGCACGGCGCCCCGCAGCCGCCGCAGGGTGCCCGTCACGACGCACCTCTGATCATCCGGGCCAGCTCGACGAAGGGCTCGACGACGTTGATCGGGTGGACCTCCCCGAGGATCCGGGAGCCCTGGGCGTTGACGAAGTCGTCCAGGTCGAACCGGCGGCGATCCGATTTGAAACCGATGGAGGAGGTGACGAAGTAGGCGGTGCGCCGCGGGTCGAACTGCTTGAGGATCTCGGCGCGGAACCTCTCCCCTTTGCCGCCGCCGAAGTGCCCGCACGCCCAGGCGAAGAATCCCTCGGCGTCCGCCACCCGGGGGAACCGCGGCTCCGCGTCCTGCTCGGTGCCCCAGCCGTGCCCGAGGGCGGGCAGGAAGACCTGGGGGTCGTCGTACTTGACGCAGCAGACGGACAGCGGCTTCGGGAACTCGCCGTCGGGGCAGTGCGCGTTGACGCGCTGGGCCAGCGCGGACACGAAGCCGTAGCCGTCGCCTCGCCAGCGTTCCCCGATCGGGTCGAACAGCAGGACGTATCCGTCGCACGACGCCAGATCCTTGGCGATCGTCTCCCGGTCCTCCCGGTCGTGGCGGAAATGCTCGCCCGGCCTGTTCACGACGTCGGCCCGGAAGTCCGGCCGCACGCCGCGCGAGAAGCCGAACCCCAGCGGGCTGCGGGAGCCGCGGACCGGGTCGCGGACCGGGAACCGCTTGTCCTCGGTCAGGGTCTTCGCCGCGGAGGTCACGAAGTCGACGGTGGCGGCGTCGGGCCTGACGACCCAGTTCCCGTAGTCCGCGATGGGCAGCGCCGACAGGAAGGTCAGCTTCCCGCTGCCCGGCGTGCCGAGAAGGCCGATGCGCATCCGTTCGGTCACCTCGTACCTCCGGACGCCCGCGCGACCGGCGTCGCCGCGGCGGGGACGGCGAACGGGAACTCCGCCTCGGCCCCGCCGAGGCCGACGGCGCTCATCAGATCCGTCACCGACGCCGTGACGTGCTTGAAGTAGCCGTCCGCCCCGATCTCCCGCCAGATCCCGGCGGCGTGCTCGCGCTGGTGGCGGGCCTGGAGTTCGGGAAGGGCCGCGTTCGCCGGATCGCCGGCGGCCTCCGCGGGATCGCCGACGGCCAGGAAGCGCACGCCGTGCTCCCGCATCTCGTCCATCTGCTCGCGCCAGGCGAGCCCGTTGACGCACCGGGTCTCGTACCCGCCGCCGTCGCCGACCTGGCTGCGGACGTGCGGCACCCGGCCGCCCACGGTGATCACGAACCGGTCGCCGCCCTCCCGCCACCTGGTCCGCGCGGCGACCTCGAACGCGTCCTCCACCGCGGCCGACACCGGGTCGGCCGGGGGGCCGGTCCACCGCCACCCGCCCAGCGCCTGCCACGCGTCGTCCGGCGCGCCGAGCTCGCACGGCTCGGCCAGGCACGGCTCGGGCAGCCCGTGCTGCCGGTATCCGATCAGGGCGACCTCCACCATGCCGTCGCCGAGCACCGCCCGCTGGGCCTGGACGACGACCCCCTCGACGATCTCGCGGCGGCGCAGGAACACCTCTTCGGTGACGGCGTTCAGCTCGACGGCGAAGACCAGGTCGATCGGGGTGTCGCGGCCGGCCCACGCCTCGTACTCCCGGTGCAGCGCGGCCCACGACCGGCCGTCCTTGCGGCCGAACGGGCGGCCGGCGCCGCGGTCCGGACGCCTCAGCCGCACCTCCCCCGGGGCGACCAGGTCGAACGCGATCCGCGTCGGCGCGCCGTGGGTGAGCGGGACGTTCAAGGCGCAGATCATCGTGCGCTCACCCGGGCTCGCCTCCGACGGGCTCAGCACCACGGGCAGGCAGACCCGGCGGCCCGCCGCCCGCGGCGCCTCGACGGCGACCACCGTGGAGGCCGGGGCCACGGTCCCGGCCTCGAACAGCGGGACGTCCCTCAGCTCCACCTCGCCGGACGTGCGGACGGCGCCCGCCCTGCCGGGCCTCGGGCTGACGTCCGCGAGGACGAGGGCGTACCGCGCGGCCAGCGGGACACGGCCGCACAACGCCTCCAGCACCTGGTCCGGTGTGACGCCGGGCCCCGGCACGTCGAAGGCGACGTCCGCCTCGAACGGCCATCGCAGGCAGCGCAGCACGCGCCGGAGGACCGGCCAGCCCGGCATCCACTGCACGGCCACGACGTGCGACCAGGCCGTGGCGTTGACCTCCAGGGGCAGCACCGGGCGCAGCGCGGCGGCGATCTCGGCCGTCCCGGCGCAGGCCGCCCCCGCCGTCCCCACGCCGCCGGCCAGCACGAAGGCGCGCGCGATCGGGTCGTCCGGCAGGCCCGGCAGGATCGAGGACCAGGGGAGGTTCAGGACCGGGCCCTCCGTGCGCGGCACGCCGGTCGTCCCGTCCGGTCGGATCCGGTGGCCGAGGAGGCCCCCGGCGGTGATCTGGAGGACCAAGGTCGCGTCGGGCTCGCCGTCGACGACCTTCTGGAAGCCGGACACGAGCACCTCGCTCTCCCGGATGGGTGTGATCCAGTCGTGGTCACCGGCCTGTCCGGCGGCCGTGATCAACGCCCGGCGTTCGCGTTCCTCGAATTCCGGAATTCCGGCCGAGGGCTCGCGCACGGCGGGCATCAGCCGGGCGACGGTGTCCTCGTCGAACCAGCAGGAAATGTCCTCCCGCAGCGCGGCGCGGAGAACGGCGCGCAGGTCACGGAGATACCGGGCCTCGGGCAATGAAACGGAGCCGTCCCCCTCGATCGGCCACGCGCAGTCGGGACACTCCTTGATCGTTGGATCCACCCATGAGTCACAACAAACCTGGCAGGTCTGCCTGTTCATCCGAATGCCAGACGTCGCCGAAAGCCGGGCAAATGATCGTCACCATCCCAGACGACTATTGATCGCCTATCTTACGTAGAAGGAGACGTCTGACCCAGGGAAAAGGTTTCCCGCGCGGAGAACTTCCAGTTGCCCTTTAGGGATTTCCCTACAGCGCGCACACCGAACACCAAATCACAATTTAGTACTACAAATCACCACACATCTCCTCACTTCTGACGCCCCGGATTGTGCGAAGAACACCCGCCGGGCGCTCGGCCGGCCGTGACCCTCCCGGCCGGCGGAGGCGGCGGCCTCCCGGCGCCCCGGTGGCGCGCGGCCTCAGTGGCACGTCACATGACCAGGTTTCGGTCACCGAGCCTCGGACGCTTCGGCGTGCGAAACCGACCGTCCGGCGCCACAGACCACCGTTCGGCGCGGTTTTCCCGCCGCCGGTCCCAGCGGCCGGGACTCCGGATCATCCGCTTTCTACAGTGACATGACCTAAATCACCTGGTGATCGGTGGCCCGCCGGGTCCCGGCGGCGTGCGGGGGAAGAGCAAGTCACGTTCCAAGGAAGACGCACCAGTGAGTCATCAGACCCTCGCCATCGTCCTCTTCGTCGTCTTCATCGCCGTCACCCTGTGGATCACGGTGTCGGCGAGCCGGCAGACCAGGGGCATCATCGACTTCTACGCCGGAGGGCGTGCCTTCTCCAGCGGGCAGAACGGCCTCGCGATCGGCGGCGACTACATGTCGGCCGCGTCGTTCCTCGGCATCGCGGGGATCATCGCGCTGTACGGCTACGACGGGTTCCTGTACTCCATCGGCTTCCTGGTGGCCTGGCTGGTGGCGCTGCTGCTGGTGGCCGAGCCGGTCCGCAACGCCGGAAGGTTCACCATGGCGGACGTGCTGACGTTCCGCACCAACCCGCACCCGGTCCGGGTCGCCGCCGGGGTCTCCACCATCGTCATCTCGATCTTCTACCTGCTCGCCCAGATGGTGGGGGCGGGGGCGCTGGTGTCGCTGCTGTTCGGGTTCACCGGGGACGCCGCCAAGGCGGTGACCATCGTGCTCACCGGCGCCCTGATGATCATCTATGTCGCGGGCGGCGGCATGAAGGGCACCACCTGGATCCAGATCATCAAGGCGTTCCTGCTCATCGGCGGCGCCCTGGTGGTCACCGTGCTGGTGATGGTGAAGTTCGGCCTGAACCCCTCCGCGCTGCTGCGCGAGGCCGCGGCCCGCAGCGGCGAGGGCGACGCGTTCCTGGAACCGGGGCAACGCTTCGCCACCGAGGCCCAGGGCCTCGCCGGCAAACTCGACCTGATCAGCCTCGGCCTGGCCCTGGTACTCGGCACGGCGGGCCTGCCGCACATCCTCATCCGCTTCTACACCGTCCCCTCCGCGCGGGACACCCGCAGGTCCGTGCTGTGGGGCATCGCCATCATCGGGACGTTCTACCTGCTGACCCTCGTCCTCGGCTTCGGCGCCGCCGCCCTGGTGGGCCCCGAGGAGATCGCCAAGGCCAACCCCGCGGGCAACACCGCCGCCCCCCAGCTGGCCGAGAAGATCGGCCGGCTCCTCTTCGGCGAGATCGGCGGCACCGTCCTGCTGGCCGTCATCGCCGCCGTGGCGTTCGCCACCATGCTCGCCGTGGTGGCCGGCCTGGCCCTGGCCACCTCGTCCTCCGTGGCCCACGACCTCTACGCTCACGTGGGCAAACGTGGCCGCGTGACCGAACGCGACGAGGTCCGCTTCGCCAGGATCGCCGCCTTCGTCATAGGCGGCGTGGCCATCGTCCTCAGCCTCGCCGCGCAGAAACTCAACGTCGCCTTCCTGGTGGGCCTGGCCTTCGCCATGGCCGCCTCCGGCAACCTCCCCGCCATCCTCTACAGCCTCTACTGGAAACGCTTCAACACCGCCGGCACCCTCACCACCATCTACGCCGGCCTCGGCACCGCCATAACCCTCGTCACCTTCTCCCCCATCACCTCCGGCCGCCCCACCTCGCTGTTCCCCACCGTCGACTTCCACTGGTTCCCCCTGGAGAACCCCGGCATAGTCTCCATCCCCGCCGGCTTCTTCTTCGGCTGGCTGGCCACCGTCCTCAGCCCCGAACACGACCCGAAGAAGCACGCCGAACTGGAGGTCCGCGCCCTGACCGGCGCCGGCGCCGAACGCGCCCCCCGGACAACCGACAACTACACCCACGGCAAACACGCCCGCCCGCAACGCGACTACTACTGAGGATCCGCCGGGTGACGCCACCTGGAGCCGGCCTGGTCCGCGTCACGCCGCGTCCACCGCCCTGCGCGGCTCCGCGGGCGGCGTGGCGCGGCCGGTCCCCTGCTCGATCGGGCGGCTGGACTCCCATGCCGTCGCGAACAGGCTCGCCGCGTAGTCGTACAGCGCGCCCGGGCGGCGGGCGACGAGGCAGGGCGAATTGCGGCCGTGCCGGTCGCTGCGGTAGATCGTGAGATAGGCCACCTCGTCCGTGAGGATCACCCGGTGAAGGTTGGGGAGCTCGTAGAACCTCAGCCGCACCTTGCCGGTGCGGCGGGCGATCTCCTCGATGTACGCCGCGTTGAGGCACACCTGACTCGCGAGGAGGGCGGGCGTGAACCCCATGTCCACCCGGTGGACCTCCGCCGCCCGGCGGGACAGCCAGGACGGCGCCCCCGGCACCGGATCGGGCAGCAGGACCTCCACGAAGTCCAGCTGCGGCCCCTCGGCCCTCTCCCAGACCGGTCCGAACCCGTCGCGGGTCATCTCGTTGCCGCGTCCGGCCAGGACCTTCACCCACCGGGCCCGGGACAGCGCGGCGGGGAGGTCGGCGTTGGCCTGTGCCTGGCGGCGGTAGACGCGCACGACGCCGAGCCCCATGAGCCTCCCCAGGAGCACACCCGGCAACCGGCGCGCCCACCGCGCCGTGACCCATCCCGCCACCACCGTCAGCGCCGTCACCGACACCGAGCTCAGCAGGTCGAACAGGAACGTCTCCACATCCGCCTCCTCCACCGCTCGTCTCGCCGCGCCCCGCGTTCAGCCGCCGCCCGGCGTCCGGCCGTCCAGCGGAAGGTAGGGAAGCAGCAGCCGCAGCGACGTCGCCGCGTGCCAGGCCGCCACGGCCTGCGGATCGTCACTCTTGTCCGGGTCGGCGTTGTCGGAGATCCCCCGGATGACGAGCCATCCGTCGACCTTCCGGGCCCCCGACTGCTCGTAGAAGGCCTGGACCAGCCCCCCGGCCTCCATCTCCACCGCCCGCGACTTGTCGTTGTACGCCTGAAGGAACCCCCGGATCGGCGACCGCGCATCGGTGATCACCGCCTCCCCCGACCCGATGGGCCCGGTCAGCACCTGATAGTCCCGGGTGACGTCATCGGGCCCCACCGCCCGCAACCGCGCCGGCTCCTCGTGATCGTCGAAGAAGGAGTTCACCGCCCGCACGACCGGCACCGGCGCCACCGGCCCCTCCTCCCCCCGCCGCACCGTCCCCTCCGGCGTCTCCTTCCGCGACTCGTAGTACACGACCCGAGTCGCCACCACGACATCCCCCACCTCGACCTCCGGATGAATGCCACCCCCGATCCCGACGAACACCACGATCGAGGGACAGTAGTGCTCACGCAGATCGCCGAACGCGGTCACCGTCGACCGTTGCCCCTGAGCGATCGCCCGGACGGCGGCGACGCGCACGACACGCCCCCGTACCTCCACCTCACCTTCGTGGAACGGGATCTCGGCGTCCGGCACCCGGCGCAGCCCGAGCACCTCCCGGACCGCGCGCAGTTCGACGGGCTTGGCGGTGATCACCCCGACGTCGGCCTTCCTCCGCTCACCCCTCCCGGAGGCGGCGGGGGCGGCGTTGAACGTGGCCCCGGTGCCCACCGCCACATTCCTCACGTCCATCCGCCCACCCGTGTTCATGATCCCGGAATTGCGTATGTCACCGTGCACGATCCACCGCTTTCTCGATTCGGGAATCAGTTCTCGCCGTCGCCGACACGCGTATCCAGACGCAACTCGGAGTTCGTCCCCACCGTCGACTGGTTGACCTCCGTCTTGCCACCCATGTTCAGCACACCGCTGTTGATGATGGTGGTCGCCTGCGTCTTGAACGCCGACGTATCGAGACCCTTGTCGGAAAGGAACTCCTCGGCCGCCTTCAGAAGGTGCTGCTCGATGATCTTTATGTGGTCCTGGATGGTGAAATGGTCCAGCCGCGCCTCGTTCCACTTGGTCGTCTTCAACTGCCGTATGCTCAGTCGCGGCCCCACGGTCGCTCCCCGTGAGCGGCGCTGCGCATGACCGACCCTGGCGACGCGGAACAGCATGAGCGGCACCTCCACGACACGCCAGGACGAGATCAGCGTCCGGGGAAGTTCCCAGGCTCCGCGCAACGCCGACCGGATGACGCCCCCCGCACCGCTCGGCGTGAACGCGTTGAGCATCTGATATTCGACCGGGGTGCGCGTCAGCGCGCAGGCCGCGAAATCAAGGCTGAGCGCACGGCCTTTGATAGTGACCCGGAGAAAGACAGTGGTGACCACTTCGCCGGTATCGCTGACGCGTATCTCCAGGAAATGGTGGACCATGGTGAAGTGCGCGTCGATGATGCCGTCGATGTCACCGGGTGTGGGTTCGTCGCGCAGCCATGCCCGATCACCCGCGACGTCCTCCTCGGCGACGTACAGCCGATCGTGCACCTCGAGTCCGCGCAGTCTGGTCGGCCCCTCGATCCGCCGTAGCCCGCGAATGGTCTCTCTGAGGTGGTCCACCAATTCGTGCGCGGGGAACGGTGGGACGATCTCCCAGCTCTCGCCGGTCATGTTCTGGTCGCGCTGGACCAGCCTGACCACCAGCGGAGGCTTCCAGCGATGGACGAGCTTTCCGCTGCCGAAGAACAGCGTGGGGTCGTCGGCCTTGCCGTCGTCCTCCGCCAGCATGACGGGGGCCACCGGATCGTCCGGGGCGACCGGCCGCGTCCGTGGGTACACCACCAAGGGGTGCTGCTCCTGATGGTGAATCGCCTTCAGGCGTCCACCGAGCACGCTCTCCGTGTCGGGTTCGACCGGCCGGTCCAGAGTGTCGATCAGCAGCTGCCGGACGGCCTCCGACCCCGCCGTGACCATGGCGGCCAGTACCGCGAGGGTGCCGGCCTGCCTCATCACCTCGGTCAGCGGCACGCCGGTCACCCAGGCCACCACGAGAGGGACGACCAGGAGCGCCAGGCAGGCCCACATGCTGATCTGCGCCAGCCGGGTGTGCTCCCGAAGGCGGGCCACCTCGCTGTTCCACCTGGGCTGCCGCAGCAAAGAGTTCCGTACCGCTCTGGCCTTCAGCGGCAGCAGCGCCCGGGTGTTGTGGAGCAGGACACGCGCCAGGCAGCAGGCCACCAGACCGCTCACGGTCACGACGGCGGCCGGCGTGTTGGACGAGAAGCCGATCACGAACACGGCGACGAGGGTCACGTATCGCGCGGCGTCCAGCGTCCACGCCCACCAGGCGTGCCGGACGACAGGGATGAGCTCGAAGCCGTACGCGGGGGCCACCCGGTGCTTGACGTCGCAGTACACCCTGCGGATCACCAGATCGCGGAAGGCACGGTCGACATAGACGCCGGCGCAGAGGTTGCGGGTCGCCGCGTCCTGCCGGACCTTCTCGTGCAGCCCTGAATACGCGGTGGCCTGCTGTGGTCGCGTCATGCCGCCTCCGACACCCCCGAGTTTAAGTAAAGATGACTTTAATCAGAGGTCTATTTAAAGTCAATACGACCTTTAGCTAGGCTGTGCGGCGTGATCAAGCAATCCGGGAGGGCGGCCGAGCACTCGCCCATCTTTGTGACCGTGGATCTGGTGATCTTCACGGTGCGGCAGGACGCGTTGCAGGTGTTGCTGATAGAGCGGGGCAACGAGCCGCATCTCGGGCGGTGGGCGCTGCCGGGCGGGTATGTGCGGGACGGGGAGACGCTGGACGAGGCCGCGTCGCGGGAGCTCGGGGAGGAGACGGGGATCGACGGGGGGCGGCTGCATCTGGAACAGTTGCGGGCCTACAGCGAGCCGGAGCGCGATCCCCGGGGGCGGATCATCACGGTGGCCTATCTCGCCCTCGGGCCGGAGCTTCCGCTGCCTACGGCGGGGACCGACGCCAGGGCGGCGCGGTGGGCGCCGGTGACGTCACTGCTGGGACGGGCGGGCACGCTCGCGTTCGACCACGACGTCATTCTGCGGGACGCGCTGGAGACAGCGCGGTCGCAGCTCGAGTACACCACCGTGGCCGCGGCCTTCTGCGCGGAGCCGTTCACGATCGGGGACCTGCGGCATGTCTACGAGGTGATCTGGGGGGTCACGCTCGACCCCAGCAACTTCCGGCGGAAGGTGACGCACGCGGAGGCGTTCCTGGTGCCGACCGGGGAGCGGCGGTTCCCCGAGGTCGGGCGGCCCGCGACGCTCTACCGCAGGGGGGTCGCGCGGCTGCTGATCCCGCCGTTGCTGCGGTCCGGCGACGTCGCCGGCACCGGGACGTCGCGGGTGGCGGCCGTGCGGAGGGAGCGGTAGAGGAGGCGGGGGTCGCCCAGGCGGTGGCGGAGGAGCTTTTCGAGGCCGCCGATGGGGACGAGGTTCTGCGGGGCGCGGGGGTCCTTGTAGTCGACGCCGGCCAGCGGGGGGAGGGTGAGGGTTATGGCGTCCGCCAGGGATTTGACCTCGTCGGGGAACAGGTCGGCGCCGGCCTCGCAGCGGACTATGCCCGCCCAGGGGGTGGTGGAGCGGACGGGGAGGCGGAGGTACCAGGTGTGGCGGCGCCAGCTCGTGCCCATGAGGAAGACGGGGGTGCGCTGGGCCGGGCGGAGGGCGGAGACCACCGCGGCCTGGGGCGGGGGGAGGTAGGCGGTGTGGTGGGTCTTGATGTAGCCGACGGTTCGCGGGAGGTGGGTGCGGCCGCGCAGGGGGCCGTCCACCAGGAGGAGGTCGTCGCCCGCCTCGGCGCGGTGGCGGATGGCGAGGTCGACCTCCTGCTCGGCCAGGTGCTGCTGGAGGGCCAGGGAGAGGTGCTCCATGGTGGGCTGGGCGGCGCGGCGGGAGGTGTACGTGGCGGCGGGGGTGACGATGTCGGGGGTGCGGGGCGCGGCGCTGAACACCGAGCGGCTGACCTGCACGGCCGCGAGGGTGGCGGGGGTGCCGCCGCCGGGGACGCAGCGGACGATTCCCACGGCGGTGGACGCGGCGATGCCCGGCGAAGGCATCGCGCCGTCGGTCTCCGGGTGCGTCCAGACGCGGGCGTCGATGCGGCGGACGCCGTCCGCGATCAGAAGGACGGCGGGGATGGGGGTGCCGGGGGCAGGGGTGACGGGCTCCCATTCGGAGGCCGGGATCTCGACGTCCAGGTCGAGCTTGGCGGTGGTGGATTCGAGGCCGCCGTCGGTCTCGTGGTCCAGGGCGGCGCCGTACGACGGGTCCCAGGGGTCGACGGTGAAACGGGCCGCGGTCATGAGGCCGCCCTTCGCAGGTGGGAGCCCTTGGGGTCGCGGGTGACCTCGTAGCGGACGGGGATCCTGTCGGCGAGGGCGGGGACGTGGGTGACCAGGCCGACCATGCGGTCGCCGCTGGTGGCGAGGCGTTCCAGGGTGGAGGCGACGATGTCCAGGGTGGCGGGGTCCAGGGTGCCGAAGCCCTCGTCGAGGAAGATGGAGTCCAGGCCGCGGGACGCCACGGCGCCGAGGCCCGACACCTGTTCGGACAGGGCCAGCGCCAGCGCCAGGGCGGCCTGGAAGGTCTCGCCGCCGGAGAGGGTGCGGACGTTGCGGCGCATGCCGGCCTCGGCGTGGTCGATGACCTCGATCTCGTTGCGGCCGCCGAGAGCCAGCTCGTACTGGCCGTCGGACAGTTCCCGCAGGGTGTCGGACGCGGCGGCGACCAGCAGTTCCAGGGCCTCGGCGCAGAGCCAGCGCTCGAACGCGTCGGCCCGCAGCAGCTGCGCCAGCTCGTGCGCCACCCGGGACTCGTGCTCCCTGGCCGCCGCCTGCTCCGCCAGCTCGCGTGCCTGGCGGCGGTTCTCCTTGATCCGCTCCACCTGGGCCTCGGCCCGGGCCACGGCCTTGACGACGGCCTCGGCGATGGCGTCCGGGGCGGGCTCGCCCGGCAGGACGATCTCGTGCTCGGCGAGCCGCTTGAGCAGCAGGACACGGCCGGCGTCCCGGTGGCTCACCATGCGGGCCAGTTCGCCGTCCTGCGCGGCGAGCGCGGCCCGCTGCTCGGCGCCGGCCCGGTCGCGCCAGGCGAGCAGATCGGCCCAGGCGCGCCGCAGGTCCTCGCGGTCCAGGGGCGGCGCGCCGAGGGTGACGACGGTGTCCCGGGCGGCGTCCAGGTGCCGCCAGGCCCGCTCGGAGCGTCCCGTGGCCTCGTCGGCGCGGCGGCGGGCGTCGTCGTACGCGGACCGGGCGGTGGACCTGACGCGCCGGGTGCGGGCCGCCGCGCTCTCCGCCGCCTTGATCGCCTCCAGCCGGGCCACGATCTGCTCCCGGTCCCCGCGCGGGGCGGCGCCCGCCAGCCGCGCGGCCAGCTCCTCGACGCCGCGGGCGGCCAGCGCGGCCCGGGTCACGGCCGCGCCGTGCCGGGTCCTGGCCTCATCGGACGACCGGCGGGCCGTGTCGAAGGCCCGCTCGGCGGTGCGCACGTCCACGCGCTCGGGATGGTGGGGCAGCTCGGTGACGGCACGCAGGCAGGTCGGGCAGGGCTCGCCCACCGAGAGCCTGCGGGCGATGTCCGCGGCGGCGTGCGCGTCCCGCAGCCGGTCGCGGTCGCGCTCGGCGGCGGCCAGGGCGGCGGCGGCCCGGCCCGCCTCGTCCTCCAGCCTGGCCAGCTCGCCGTTCGCCCGGTCGGCGTCGGCCACGGCCTTGGCGTGCGCGGCGGTGAGCCGGTCGTGCTCGTCCAGGGCGTTGAGCCCGGCGGCGAGCGTGGCCTTGTCGCCGAGCCCGGCCAGCTCGTCGTGGGCCCGCTGCTCCTCGGCCTCCGCGCGGTGCAGCTCGGTGCCGCGCGCCTCGACCTCGGCGCCGATCTCGCGCAGCGTCGCGGCCAGGGCGGTCACCGCGGCGGGCATGGCGAGGGCGTCCAGCGGGGCGAGCCGCCCGGCCGCGGCAGCGCGTTCCTCCCTGGCCCTGCGCAGGGTGTCGTCCTCGGCGCGCAGGGATTCGACGTCGGTCCTGATCCGCTCCGCGAAGGTACGCAAGGTGGTGAGGCGGCCCGCGGCCGTGCGCTCGGCGCTCTCGTCGGCGTCGGGCAGCCGGGCCAGCTGGTCGCGGGCGAGCGCGGCGGCCTGCTTGGCGACGGCCTCCTCGCGCACCGCGCGCTCGCGGACCCGGTCGTAGACCTCGGCGTCCAGGAGCTGGACCAGAAGGTCCTGCCGGTCGCTCGGCTTGGCGTGCAGGAACTCGGCGAACTTGCCCTGCGGGAGTACCACGCACTGGGTGAAGAACTTGTACGCCAGCCCGGTGACGCGCTGCACCTCGGCGCCGACGGCCTCGCCCTCGGCGACCGGCCGCAGCACCGCCGAGGTGACCGCCGCGAGCCCGGCCGTGGCGGGCACGCCGGGGTCGAGCTCGTCGATGCGGGCCTCGCGGGTGTGCACGCGGCCCCGTGAGTCGCGGCGCAGCGCACGGACGACGGTGTGCCGCCGCCCGCCGGTCTCGAACACCAGCGCCACCTTGCCGTCGATGGCGGACGGCGCGAGGGCGTGCGCGATCGAGTTCTCGTTGTTCCAGCGCGGCACGGTGCCGTACAGGGCGAAGCAGATGGCGTCGATGACGGTGCTCTTGCCTGCGCCGGTGGGGCCGATCAGGGCGAAGTAGTCGACGTCGGTGAAGTCGACGGTGACCGGCTCGCGGAAGCTGCCGAAGTTGTCCAGGTGGAGCAGCAGGGGGCGCATCAGCCGGTCACCTCGTCGTACAGCCGGTGGAACAGCTTCTCGACCTGCTCGTCGCCGCGGCCGGTGGCGGAGAGGTAGTCGTGGAACAGGTCCATCGGGCCGCGCGAGGCGGAGCCCTGGGGGGCGCGGGTGGCCCGGGTGGGGCGGAACCGCTCGTCGACGGCGACGTCCAGGGCGCCGGGGAGGATCTGCCGCACCGTCTCGGCCAGCCCGGGGCGGGGTTTCTCCGCCACCACGACCCGCAGCCACATGTCGCCGAGGTCGCCCGCCATGGCCTCCAGCTCGCCGAGGGTGCCGCGGACCGTCGCCATGGCGCGGGCCGAGCGGACGGCGGCCTCGCGGACCACGGCGGGACGGCCGGGCTCGACGTTCACCAGCAGGGCGCCCGGGGTGTTGCGTTCCTCGCCGAAGTCGACGGAGATCGGCGAGCCGCTGTACCAGATGGGGCACGGGCCGGGGATGCGCTGGCGGCGGTGCAGGTGGCCGAGGGCGGCGTACTGGGTGGAGACGGGGAACGCGGTGGCCTCGAAGTAGTAGGAGAAGATGGACTGCGCCTCGCGCTCGCCGCCGCCGAACGTGCCGCTCGGCAGGGTGCCGTGGGTGGTGACGATGTTGACGGTGCCGGCGGCGAAGCCCGCGGTGAGGGCGCCGATCAGGCCGCCGACGCGCGCGGCGTAGTCGCGGTTGTGGTCGGTGGCCCCGCCGGTGAGCACCTCGGCGGCGCGGACCACGTAGCGGTGCGACAGGAACGGCAGCACGGCCAGGCGCACGTCCTCGCCGGACCTCGCCTTGAACGCCAGCGTGCCGCCCTGGTCGGGGCGGCGGAACGCGCCCACCACGTGGATGCCGAGCGCGCCGAGCACCGGCCGGTACACCTCGAACAGGTGGGGGTTGTCGTGGTTGCCCGCCAGCACCACCACGTCGCGGCCGTCCTCGCGCAGCCGCATCAGGGTGGGCAGCACCAGCGACTGCGCCTCGGGGGTGGGGGCCGAGGTGTCGAACAGGTCGCCGGCGACGATGACCGCGTCCACGTCCTCCGCCTGGGCGAGGTCGGCCAGTTCCCTGAGCACCGCGCGGTGCTCGTCGACACGGGAGCGTCCCTTGAGGACCTTGCCGACGTGCCAGTCGGCGGTGTGCAGGATCTTCATCCTTCCGGCCTCCTCTAGAACGGCGGGATGTCGTCTTCGGGGCCGGGCAGCCCGGCGAACGGGTCCGCGGCGCGCGTCACCGCGCCCGCCGCCGGGGCGGGGGCGGCCTCGGACGGGCGGGTGGCCCAGGCGGGGAACGGGAAGGTGACGGCGAGCGGGAGCGGGATCTCGGGCTGGGCGACGAACATGGTGCCCGGCTTGGCGATGGTGGCGCGTTCCCGGACGCCCGGGGGCAGCCAGCCGTACTCCGATCGCGCGGCCTCGGCGGGGTCCAGGCGGCCGGCGACCCGGACGGCGCAGTTGGCGACGATGCGGCGCTCGACCTCCGAGGCGGTCTGCTGGGCGCCGATGAGGATGACGCCGAGGGAACGGCCGCGCTCGGCGACGTCCAGCAGGATCTCCTTGATCGGGGAGTCGCCCTCGCGGGGGGCGTACTTGTTCAGCTCGTCGAGCACCACGAACAGCAGCGGGCGGGCGGTGCCGGAGCTCTCCTTGCGGGCGAACTCGCCGCGCAGCACCACGCCGACCACGAACCGCTGGGCGCGCTCGGGGAGGTTGTGCAGGTCGACGATGGACACCTGGGCGTCGGAGGTGCTGATCGAGTGGTCGCGGCCAGGGGGCAGGTCGCCGCGGATGATCGGGGACAGGGGGCGCACCGCGCTGCGCAGGCGGCGCAGGAAGGCGTTCACCGTGCCGAGGGGGGTCTGCGCGCCGGTCCAGGTGGCGCGGGTGTCGTCGCCGGTGAGCTGGTCGGAAACCACGTCGACCAGGTCGGCGAAGGTGCGGCAGACGCCGGTGACGGTGCCGTCCGGGAGCCTGATCATCACGGCGCCGCTCTGGCCGGCGGTCTCGGCCCACGACTGGAGGCGGGCGGCGACCTGGCCGATCAGCAGGGAGTACTGGGCGCGTTCGTCGTCGGCGTCGGCGAACGCGTAACGCAGCAGCTCCTGGTCGCAGAACTCGCGCAGGGTCCAGTAGAACGAGCCGACGCCGTGGGTGCGGGCCGACACGTGCGGCACGCCGTTGACGTCCCCCGGGCGGGGCGGCGCGAAGACGTGCACGCTGCCGAACGGGCGGGCGGGCAGGCCGAGCAGGCCGTACGCCCTGATCGCGGCGTCGTCCAGGCGGGTGTTGGCGTGGTCGAGGAACAGCAGGTCCTCGCCCTTGACGGAGAAGATCAGGGCCTTGGTGTTGGCGGCCTCGGCGTCCAGCACACCCGAGTTGAAGATCGAGTACAGCAGGAAGGTGGCGAACGACGTCTTGGTCGCCACGCCCGACACCCCCGAGATCGACACGTGCGCCCCGCGCGTACCGTCCATGAAGTCGAAGTTGACGTACAGCGGCCGCCCGTCCCGCCCCAGCCCCATCGGGATGCGCCGGTCCATCACGTCGAAGTACAGCGCCTGGTCCCGGTCCTCCGCCTGCGCCCGGTACACCACCGCCCCCGGCACCGGCGGCACGAACACCTCCGGCTCCAGCCGCGTGACCCGCACCTCCGCGCTCTCCATGACGGCGGCGGGCAACGCCCCCTCCGCGATCAGGAACACGTCGGAGTCGAACCCCGCCCCCTCGTGCCGCGCCTCCACCCCCACCACGACGCCCGCCACCAGCACCGGCCCGATCCCCGGCACCTCCCGCCGGGTGACCACCACGTCGTCCAGCTGCAGAACCCGCCCGGCCTCCACCCCCACCCAGAACGAAAGCGGCGAAGCGGCCTGAGTCCCCAGCACCCGCCCGACGACCTCGGGAGCACCCTGCCCCCCGTTGAGCCCCGACCGCCCCGCCACTCCGTTCTCGATCACTCGGATGTCTCCCACCCCACCGTCCACAAATCCATCACTCGGCAGCATAGCCACACCCCCCGACCGGCCATCCTGGCTTCACCACACCGCGTTCCGGATAGCTTGCGCTCATGACAGAGATCGAGGAGCTCGCCGCCCGGATACGGCGCTTCACGGAGGCCAGGGACTGGACCCGCTTCCACACCCCGAAGAACCTCGCGATGGCCCTGGCCGGCGAAACGGGCGAGCTGATCGCGGAACTCCAGTGGCTCACCCCGGAGGAGTCCACCCGCACGATGACCGACCCGGACGCCGCCGCCCGCCTGCGCTCCGAGATCGCCGACGTCATGATCTACCTCACCCGCCTCGCCGACGTCCTCGGCATCGACCTCGTCCAGGCCTCCCACGCGAAACTCGACGAGAGCGAGAAACGATACGACGTCACGGCTTATCGGGGGTCGGCACGGAAGGCGCCGCCGCTCTCCTGAGGTCCTGATGAACCTTGACGACCGAACGAAGGCGACCGGATACTGACGGAACTTGCGCCGGAACTCCGTGGAAGCGGGAACCCGGCCCTCGCGCTTTCCGGTCTCATGCGTGCCGTCGCGCTGTTCGCTATCGACCTGAACGGGTTCGCCGCATGGCAGAGAACGACGATGATCCGTGGGCGGCGGCCCGGCTCGCCGAATCGGCGCTCTATTTCTTCATCAGCCACGCGCATGTGAAGCCGCATCGCCTGATCGACGACGATCCCGGCCGGCACGTCATGAACTTCTTCCGTGATCTCTGCTCGCATATCATGCACATGACGGACTGCCCGGCGGGAGCGCTGCCCGGTTACGTCGACATGGGGATGCGCGGTGGAGTCGAGTGGATCACCGAGATCAAGAAGGCACTCGGGTCGTGCCGTGTCTTCGTGCCCCTGTACGGGCCGCGCTATTTCGCCAGCACGGCCTGCGGGTTCGAATGGGGGGCGTTCTCCCACCGGGAGGAGCGACATCGCGGCGAGGCCGCGGGAAACTCGGCGCAGCGGGCCATCGTCCCCGTGCTGTGGACCTCGGTGAATCTCGACAGGATGCCCGGTGTCGCCAAGGGGATCCAGCTGACGAGCTTCGAGCTGGACGGCCCTTACCGGCGTGACGGGATATACGGGCTCGTGTCGACCAAGAAGTGGGACGACTACGACGCCGCCACCTACGAGATCGCCAGAGAGATAGTCGCGACGGCGGAACTGACCCGCCTCCCGCCGTGTGACCCGTCGTTGTTCTCGGACATCCGCAACCCGTTCCGGCACGACGACCTGGCCGACGGTTCACTCGGACAAGATCGCGAGGTGAATCAATGAGCGACCAGCACGCTCTCGCCGGTGCCGCGGACGGTCCGTACTTCTTTCTGAGCTACGCGCGGACACCACGAAGCGGACCGTTCGACGACGTCGATCCGAACCGCTGGGTGACCAAGCTGTTCAGTGACATATGCGCCGACATCATTCAGCTGAGCCCGATGAGCGGCCGTCCCGGCTTCATGGACCTGCAACTACGGACCGGCGAACCCTGGCCCGAGGTCGGGACCGCACTCGCCACCTGCCGGGTCTTCGTGCCCCTCTACTCCCCGAGATATTTCCACAACCCGGTGTGCGGCAAGGAATGGGCGACCTTCTTCCAGCGCGACTCACCCGGATCCCAGCTCACCCAGGCCATCGTCCCCGCGCTCTGGGTTCCTATAGCCTCCGGCGAGCTCCCGCCGTCCGCGTCGCAGGTCGGCCTGCCGGACGCGAAGCTCGGGGTGCACTACCGCGAGCACGGCTTCTACGGCCTGATGAAGCTCAGCAGGTTCCGTGACCACTACCGGCGCGCGGTGTTCGGTCTGGCGCAGACAATTCTCGAGGCCGGGACGCGAAACATGGTCCGCGCGGGAAAGCCGTCCGACTATCTGTCCGCGGGGAACGCGTTCGACCGCCTGGACGGCCCGCGAATGATTTGAAAAAGCGGCAGCCGTGGCCGTCGCGGCCTCCGATGTCCCGGCCTCGTCTCATGGGCCCCGAGGACTCCTGACCGCGAGGCCGTCCTGAGGGCATGATGGCGGGGAGGGGGTGGGATGGGTGGAGATGGCGTACGGGGTGCCGGTGGTGGGGCTGCGGAGGCTGGTGGGGGGTTATCACGGGTATCGGGAGGTCGGGGAGGCTCCGGGGACGCATCGGGGGCTGCCTTCGCCGTATCTGACGGTGATCTTCACGTTGGAGGATCCGGTCGACGTGGCGGCTCATCCGGATCCGCGGCAGGGGCCGGGGCGGTACGACACGCTGGTGGGCGGGCTGCACACGTCGCCGGCGTTGATCACGCATGAGGGGCGGCAGGCGGGGGTGCAGCTGGGGGTGAGTCCTCTGGCGGCGCGGGCGTTGTTCGGGGTGCCCGCCGGGGAGCTGGCGAACATCGACGTGGAGGCGGGCGAGTTGCTGGGGGCCACGGCCCGGGAGGTGTACGAGCGGCTGAACGCGGCGGCGGACTGGGGGGCGCGGTTCCAGGTGCTGGACGAGGCGTTGTCGCGGCGGGCGGACCCGGGGCGTGAGGTCTCGCCCGAGGTGGCGCGGGCGTGGCGGGTGCTGATGGGCAGCGGGGGGACGGTTGGGGTCGGGGAGCTGGCGCGTGAGGTGGGGTGGAGCGCGCGTCATCTCGGGGCGCGGTTCGGGACGGAGATCGGGCTGACGCCCAAGGTGGCGGCGCGGGTCATCAGGTTCGACCGGGTGCGGCGGGCGTTGCAGGCGCGGGCGGGGAAGGCGGGCGGTGTGTCCGGGGACGTGCTCGGGCTGGCGGATCTGGCGGTGGAGACGGGGTACTACGACCAGTCCCACCTTGTACGGGAATTTCGGGATTTCTCGGGGTGCTCGCCTACGCGGTGGCTGGCGGAGGAGTTCCGAAACGTCCAAGCCACGGCCGTCCCCGCCGGGGCAGAGTCAGGGGCATGACACAGACACCGCAACCACAGGTCTGGCCCACACTGCGGGCCCGGGACGCGCGCAAGCTCATCGCCTTTCTTGTGGAGGCGTTCGGCTTCGAGGAGACCGCCGTCTACGGCGAGGGCGACATGGTCGCGCACGCCCAGCTCAGCTGGCCGCTCGGCGGGGGGATCATGCTCGGCTCCGGCCGGGAGCCCACCGAGGACAACCCCTGGAACCTTTCGCCGGGCACCTTCGGCGCGTACGTCGTCACCGACGATCCCGACGCTCTGTTCGCCCGCGCCACCGCGGCGGGGGCCGAGATCCTGTACGGGCTCCGCGAGACCGACTACGGCTCCCGGGAGTTCGCCGTCCGCGACCCCGAGGGCAACCTGTGGTCCTTCGGCACCTACCGGGGCGAGCCCCGCAAGGGCTGACCCCGGCGCCCCGCCCGCGCCGGGCGTGCGGGGACGGCCGGAGACCGTCACCGGCACCGAGCGGAGGACGGCCGGGTGCGGGGAAGGCCGGAGACCGTCACCGGCACCCGAGGGGAGGACGGCTGCCCGTGCGGGCTCAGGGGGACGGCTTGAGGGTGGCGGCGTGGTCGGGGACGCGGTTGCGTTCGTTGCGGGGCAGGCGGCGGTAGCCGGTGGACGGGGGACGCGGGGGCAGGTGCAGCGGGGGGCGTTCGATCTCGTGGTACGGGACGGTCGAGAGCAGGTGCGCGATCATGTTGACGCGGGCGCTGCGCTTGTCCTCGCTCTCCACCTCGTACCACGGCGCCTCGGAGATGTCGGTGTGCACCAGCATCTCGTCCTTGGCCCGTGAGTAGTCCTCCCAGCGGGTGATGGACTCCATGTCCATCGGGGAGAGCTTCCACTGCCGCATCGGGTCCTTCAGCCGCGACTTGAAACGGCGTTCCTGCTCGGCGTCGCTGACCGAGAACCAGTACTTGCGCAGCAGGATGCCGTCCTCGACCAGCAGACGCTCGAACACCGGGCACTGGTGGAGGAACCGGGTGTACTCCTCGGGGGTGCAGAACCCCATCACCCGCTCCACCCCGGCGCGGTTGTACCAGCTGCGGTCGAACAGCACGATCTCCCCGGCGGCGGGAAGGTGCTCGACGTAGCGCTGGAAGTACCACTGGGTGCGCTGCCGCTCCCCCGGCACCGGCAGCGCGGCGATGCGGGCGACCCGCGGGTTGAGGTATTCGCTCACCCGCTTGATCGTGCTGCCCTTGCCCGCGGCGTCCCGCCCCTCGAAGAGCACCACGAGCCGGACGCCCTCGGCACGCACCCACTCCTGGAGCTTCACCAGCTCACCCTGCAGCCGGTACAGCTCTGCCTCGTAGACCTGCCGGTCGAGCCGCCCGTTCTTCTTCCCGCCCACACCCACCTCCGCACAGCATTCCTCCTGGGATCGTAGTTCGCGCGAAGGCTTGACCTTGACCCTGCGTCAAGGTCGGAGCATCGACGCATGAACGAGACGAGAAACCCCCACAAGCCCACCGAACCCCCGTGGGACGCCGCTACGACGTCGGAGGCCGACGGCTGTACCTGCCCGGGCACAGCACCCTGCACACGGAGCGGCCGGACGCGGTGGTCCAGGCGATCCGCGACCTGGTGGGCAGGGTGACCGCGTGAGGAGGGGCGGATGCTCACGATAGGCTCGCCCACCATCGCCGCAGGATCGCCCAGCTGGACGGGAGCGAGGCGCTGTTCCTGCCCTCCGACGTCATCGACATCCTCGACCGGCTGCGCGGCATCGGGGTGAGCGAGCGGATGGTGCGGGTCGAGCGGGACGTGTGGATCATGCTGGTGGCGCTGTCCCCCCGCTCGGTGTCCGGCTGGGTGGCCGGGAAGAACTCGATCTTCGACGACCCGGAGTTCCAGCGTATCTACCTCGCCTGCGACCAGGCGTTCGACTGGGACCCCGGCGACGAGCGGCTCGCGGACCTCGCCGGCGCCATCACGGACTGGACCGCGCGGCGCGGACCGGAGGACCCGGGGTCCGAGCCCGGCACCCTCGGCCTGATCTTCTCGCGCGTCCTCGACTCGTCACCGGCGTGGCGGCGGCTCGTCCAGCTCCTCGCGCTGCCGGTCCCGCGCCCCGCGTGACGTTCCGCGGCCGGCAGCTCCGGGTGCCGGGGCCCGTGCCGCATGCCGGGCATATGCCTCGGACCGGATCCGGCCGAGGGCATCCCGTCGTGGTCACGGCTCCACTATGCTCTGCGCCCGTGACCGCGCCCAAGCAGGCCGTGGCCGGTCTCCGTGCCGTCCTTACGCGGCACGCCGTCCCGGCGCCGCAGTGGGTCGGCGCCCCTCGTCATCGGGCAGGTCACGCCATGGGCGAATACCAGTACTACGAGTTCCTGGCCCTGGACCACCCGCTCACCCCGGACCGCCAGGCCGAGGTCCGCGAGCTGTCCGCGAGCGCCGAGGTGGGGGGCACCGGCTTCGTCGACCGCTACGAGAACGGCGACTTCCCCGGCGACCCGCGCCAGCTGATGGAGCGTCACTTCGACGCTCACCTGTACCTCTCCGACTGGGGCATTCGCCAGCTGGTGGTCCGCGTCCCCGAGAAGCTCCTCCCCCTGGACACCGCGCGGCCGTACCTGCTGGACGAGCAGGTGGAGGCGTGGGTGGCCGGCGACCACCTCGTCCTGGACCTGCGCAGCGAGGACGAGGACGCCGACTGGGACGAGGACGACGAGCGCCTCCTCCCCTCCCTCCTCGCCGTCCGCGACGAGCTGGCCTCCGGCGACCTGCGGCCTCTCTACCTCGCGTGGCTGGCCGCCGTCGGCACATGGGAGCGCGACGAGGACGCCTTCGACGACGACTTCGAGCACGAGACCGAGCCCCCCGTCCCCGCCGGCCTCGCCACCCTCACCCCCGCGCAGCACAACCTCGCCGACTTCCTCCGCCTCGACGCCGACCTGCTCACCACCGCCGCCACCCTCTCCCCTGCCCTCTCCGCGCCCCTCAGCGCTCAGGCCGGCTCGATCGCCGCCCTTCCGGACCCCGACAAGACCGCGCTCCTCGTCCGCGTAGCCTCCGGTGAGGCGCCCGAGGTCCGTCTGGAACTCCTCCACCACGCCACCGCCGTGCCGTCCCCCGCTCCGGGGTCCCGGACGGTCGGCACCCTGCTGGACGACGCCGCGGTGACGCGTCAGCGGTCCTGACCCCGTCTTTCCTCCCCTCGTGGCGACAGCCGGTAGACATTGGATAGTCCGACTATCTAATATGGGTTCCGTCGCTGCGAGCGTCAGCGGCGTCGGAACGTTTTCGGGAGGGTTCGCCATGGGGCGGGATGCTGGTTTCGCGCGGAGCATGTGGCATCAGATCGAGCCGGTGCACGCGGTGTTCTGGTATTCGCCGGAGGTGTTCGCGGAGGCGGCCGGGCTGGGTCTCCCGGTGGAGACCCGCTGGCCCAGCTACTTCGCCTGGCGGGCCGCGCCGCTCGGGGAGCCCGGCGTGGCGCGGGTGGCCTCGGCGTTCTACAGCTTCAGCCCCCGCATGGTGGGCGAGCATGTGCCCGACGTGTGGGGCGTGGCGTCCGGGGAGCGGGTGCTGGCCGCGAGGGAGCGGGCGGTGGATCGGATGTACCGCGCCCTGCTGGGTGACGGCGTCGGTTCCGCCGAGGTGGCCGAGGCCGCCGGCCTGGCCCGCGAGGCCGCCCTGGCGGCCGGCCACTCCGGCCGGCCGCTCTCGGCCGCCAACGCCGGCCTCCCCTGGCCCGACGAGCCGCACGTGGCGTTGTGGCACGCCATCGGAATCCTGCGGGAACACCGCGGCGACGGCCACATCGCGGCACTGCTCACGGCGAGCCTGGATCCCTGCGAGGCGCTGGTGTCGTTCGCCGCGGTAGGCGCGGCCCCCGTGGAGACGTTCGCGAGCCGCGGCTGGTCCGAGGAGGAATGGGGAACCGCTCGGGAGCGTCTCCTGTCCCGGGGCCTGATCACCGCGGACGGCACGGCGACCCCCGCCGGACACGCCCTGCGAAACGACGTGGAACGCCTCACCGACGACCTGGCCTACGCCCCCTGGGCGTCCCTCGGCCCCGAAAAGTCCGAACGACTCGCCAAGCTGACCACCCCGATCCTCATCGCGGCCCTGGAGTCGGCCTTGCTCCCCGCCACCAACACCCTAGGCATCGGCAAGATCCCACCCCCCACCCGCTAACCCCCACCCGTCCCAGCCCCCCGTCGCGACGCCCCCTATCCCAACGCCCACCGTCCCTCGGCCCACGTCGCCCCGGGATTTGCCCCTCGGGTTCCGGCTCCGTTTGGTCTCCCGGAGGGTTCGGCCCCCCGGGTTCCCGGGGTTCGCATCACCGAGGTTCGTCCCACCGGCGCCGGGTCGGCGGGTCGTGGTACGGCGAACACGGCGCCGCCGTACGGTGAGAAACCCGCCACCGGACGCCAGACCAACGACAACTGTCACCAAGGGGACAACAACCACAAACCCACATCGGCTGAGGTGGATGGGCCCACCCGTTGTCGGTTCCCACCATGTCGACCATGGCCCACCCGATTCCGGGAGTATCCATCACCGCACGTGGACGCCACCCCGCGAACCCGGGTGCCCCGCGAAGGGTCATCCGCATTCCCGGGCAATCCATCACCGCGCATTGCACACCAGCCCGTGGGCGTGGGCACCCCGCGGAGGCGGACCTACTGCTTGAAGGTGTCCCGCAGAAGTGGGCTCCGGGCGGCGGGAGTTTAGCGGCGGCGGAGGGCCTTATCGGTGAGAGAAGGGGGTGTGTAGTAGCTGTCGCCCGGGTTGAGGTCGGTACCCGGCGGGACGATTTCGTCGATTCGGTCGAGGATGTCGGCGGTGAGGGTGGTCCCGGCGCCGGTCAGCAGGGATTCGAGGTGGTCCATGGTGCGGGGACCGATGATCACTGAGGTGATGGCGGGGTGGGAGAGGACGAAGGCCAGGGCCAGGTGAGGCAGGGAGAGGCCGGCCTCGTCGGCCAGCTTGGCGAGTTCGGTGACGGCCTGGAGTTTGCGGGCGTTCTCGGGCAGGGAGACGTCGAACTTGTGGCGTTCGACGCGGCTGCGGTTGCCACCGGTGAGGTCGATGTCCTCGGCGGAGCGGTAACGGCCGGACAGCCAGCCCGCCGACAGCGGCCCCCAGGTGAGAACGCCCATTCCGTACTTCTGAGTCGTGGGCAGGACGGCCGCCTCGATGCCGCGGGCCAGGATCGAGTACGGCGGCTGCTCGGTGCGGAACCGGACATGACCGCGGCGCTCCGACACCCACTGAGCCTCGACGATCAGCTCGGCGGGGAAGGTGGACGAGCCGACGGCACGCACCTTGCCCGCCCGCACCAGATCGGTGAGTGCGCCGAGGGTCTCGTCGATGTCGGTGGCGGGGTCGGGCCGGTGGATCTGGTACAGGTCGATGTGGTCGGTGCCGAGCCGCCGCAGGCTGTTCTCCACCTCGCGGACCAGCCAGCGCCGCGAGTTGCCGCCGTGGTTCGGGTCCGGCCCCATCGAGCCGTGCGCCTTGGTGGCGAGGACGACATCGTCCCGGCGCCCCTTCAACGCCTGCCCGACGATCTCCTCCGACGCTCCGGCCGAATAGATGTCCGCGGTGTCCACGAAGTTGATCCCGGCGTCGAGGGCACGGTGGATGATCCGCACGCCGTCGTCGCGATCGTCGTTGCCCAGCGGCCCGAACATCATCGCGCCGAGCGCGAACTCGCTCACCGAGATGCCGGTACCGCCGAGGATCCTGCGCTGCATGAGATAAGCCTCCAAAGAGCTATCTGTCTCTCGACCTCTCCCACACTCCCCCGTCACCCGGGAAAGGCACCAGGCCCGGCTCAACCGGGGTCGGCCAGAACCACCCAGGCGGCCGGCCGTCGCATAATGCAGATATGGGGCATGGGACAGAAGAGGTCACACCATTTCTGAAAACCAGGCGCGCCGCACTGGACGCCGCCGCGCTGGGCCTGCCGGACGGCCCGGCCCGGCGCCGGGTGCGCGGCCTGCGCCGTGAGGAGGTCGCCCAGCTCGCCGGGATCAGCGTCGACTACTACACCCGCATCGAGCAGGGCCGCGCACCGTCCATCTCCGACTCGGTGGTGGACGCCGTCGCCCGCGCGCTGCGCCTGACCCCCGACGAGCACGCGTACCTGCGCAACATCACCCTGCCCCACCGCTACGCCGAGACCACGTGCTGCACGGCGGACGGCCCGGCCGCACGCATCACCCGTCCCACCGTCCGCCCGCAGATCCTGGAACTGCTGGAGGCCATGGACGACACCGTCCCCGCCGTCGTCTTCGGCCCCGGCCTGGACATCCTGGCCTGGAACCGGCTCGCGGCCCGGATCTCGTTCGACTACGACACCCTCCCCGAACGGGACCTCAACTCCGCGCGCCTGATCTTCCTGCACCCCGACGCCAGGACGCTGTACCCCGACTGGCCCGACGTCGCCGCGGAGGCCGTCGCCACCCTGCGCGGCGAGGTAGGCCACTACCCCGACCTGTTCCAGGTGCACAGCGTGATCTGCGACCTCCAGGAGGCCAGCCCCGAGTTCCGCGCCCTGTGGGACACCCAGTCGGTCCTGGAGGGCAACCACGGCACCAAGCGCATCCGCAACCCCGAGGTCGGCGAACTGGTCCTGACCTACGAGTCCCTGTCCCTGTCCGGCGACCCCGGCCAGCGCCTCTGCACGGACACGGCCCCCCGCGGCTCGGTGACCGAGGAACGCCTCCGAACCCTGGCGTCACGGGTCGGCGTCCCCGGATAGCCGTCTCGGCACGCGTGCCCGGCGCGTTACGATCCGTGTCATTCGTCGTGTCCGGGCACATTCTCATCCAACGGGATCCGCCATGAGTGAGCTGATGTCGATCGCGCTGTCCGGTGGCGGCGAAGTCCTGGTGGAGGTCTCCCCCAATGACCCCGGCATCCGCCGCGCCGGCCGCGCCGGCGACGTGATCGAGGCCTCCACCGAATCCCTCCAGGCCGCCCTCCAGCCCATCCGCGCCGCCGCCGAGGCCGCCCTGGACGCCTTCCGCAAGTCCGCCCCGAACGAGGTCGAGATCGAGTTCGGCGTCCGCCTGACCGCCGAAGCCGGCGCCGTGATCGCCAAGTCCGGCGTAGAAGGCCACCTGACCGTCAAACTGACCTGGCGCGGAGAGTCCTGAATGCGCCCCTGGTCCGCCCGCGTCCACGGCGCCGGCGGCATCTGCGGCGCCGCCGTCCTGATCACCGAGCACCACGTCCTCACCTGCGCCCACGTGGTCAACGCGGCCTTGGGCCGCCCCCCCACCGCCACAACCCGCCCCGAATCCCTGATCAACTTGGACTTCCCCGCCGCCCCCGGCACCCCCCGCGTGCAAGCCGCGGTAGCCGAAGACGGCTGGTTCCCCATAGAGCCCGACGAACGCGGCGACATAGCCATCCTCCACCTGACAACCCCCTCCCCCACCGGAAC
>NZ_JBHSRF010000049.1:0-65883 GCF_042658925.1 Sphaerisporangium aureirubrum | reverse complement strand
CATACCCCCTCCCCACCAACCCCTCAAACCCCCGCAAAACCAACTCCGCCACATCCCCACCCACCCCACCCGGCGCACCGGGTCCAGCGGACGCACCGGGTACGGCGGGCGCACCGGGTACGGCGGGCGCACCGGGTACGGCGGGCGCACCGGGCCCGCCCGGTACGGCGGATCCGGTGGTGGCTGTGCCGTGAGTGGTAGTTCGAGCGGGTAACGGAATCCGGCTGAGACCAATGGCGGGTGCCGTGGATCCGCCCGGAACGCCGGGTGCGATGGGTTCAGTGGGTGCGGCAGGTCCCGCCGGTACGGCGGGGGCGGCAGGCCCGCCCGGTACGGCGGATCCGGCGGTGGCTGTGCCGTGGGTGGCAGATCGAGCGGGTAACGGAATCCGGGTGACTTCGAGAGTGGGTGGGGGCAGTACGGTCGTGATGAGCCGGGCGATGTCGGACGGGGTCAGGTCGCGCATCAAATGTTCGGCGGTGATCGCGCTCTCGGCGGCGTCCAGAAGGGCATCACGGGCGAGTTCGGGCGCGCCTTCGGCGAAGGCGGACGCGGCGGCCAGGCGCAAAGCCGGCGCGTCGGCGAAGGCGCCGGGAACGCCGAGAGCGAGCTGGGCCCCGGCGCGCACCAGGAGGGACCGTCCCCGGCCGACATGGTCGAGCAGGCCCTCGTCGAGGGACGCGAGCAACGCCTGCGCCTGGAGCGGAGCCCCGGCGGCGAAGGCCGCCTCGGCAGCGGCCAGCAGGCGGGCGTTGCGCCCCGGCCCCTCAGGCGTGAGCTCGGCGGCCCGAGCCAGGAACGCCGCCCGCGCAGCGTACCCACCCCGCCGCCCCGCCCGATCCGCACACCGCTCCAGCTCGCCCGCGACACCGTCGTCCGCCCCGACGGACGCCGCCGCCAGATGCCACGACCGCCGATCGGCGTCATCCCCCCGCGTGGTGGCCGCCGCCAGCACCTCATGCGCCCGCCGCCGCTCCACACTGGTGGCCCCGCCGTAAACGGCGGACCGCACCAGCGGATGCCGGAACACCACCCCGGCCCGCAACACCACAAGACGCTCACTCTCGGCGGGCCCGCTGACCTCAGGTGTGATCCCGAGCAACGCGGCGGCCCGGGTGACATACCCGATGTCCCCGGACGGCTCGGCCGCCGCGAGCAACAACCACGTCTGCGTCGAAGCGGGCAACGTCCGAACCTGCCGCAGGTAGTGAGCCTCCAGCCGCCCCCCGACAGGCAGCGGCTCAGGCAGCGAAGCACCCCCACTGAGCTGGTCGGCGGTCAACTCCCGCCCGAGGTCGATCAGCGCCAGCGGATTCCCCCCGGTGGCGGCCACGATGCGCGCCGCCACCCGCGTGTCCAGCGCCCCGTCCACCACCGACCGCAGCACCTCGGCCGCGTCCCCGCCGGCAAGCCCCCCGATCTCCGCCACCGGCAGCCCGTCCAGCGCCGTGAACCCCGCGCAGCCGTTCCGCACCGCGAACAGCAGCCCGATCCCCTCCGCGTGCAGCCGCCGCGCCACGAACGCCAGCACGTCGGCCGACTCCCCGTCCAGCCACTGCGCGTCGTCCACACAGCACAGCAGCGGCGACCGCTCCGCCACCTCGGCCAGCAGGCCAAGCGCCGCCAGCCCCACGGGAAACCGCTGCGCGGGCGGCCCTTCGGCCACCCCGCACGCGACCAGCAGCGCGCCGCGCTGCGCCTCGGACAGCCGATTGGGCTCCTTCAGCAACGGCACCAGCAGCCGGTGCAGCGCCGCGAACGGAAAGCCCGCCTCGGCCTCCACCCCCGCCACCCGCAAAACCCGCACCCCGGCCGCCGACGACGCCACATGCTCCAGCAGTGTCGTCTTCCCGATCCCCGCGTCCCCGCGGAGCACCAGCACCCCGCTCAACCCCGCACGGGCGGCGTCCACCAGCCCGTCGAGCACCCCGCACTCCTCATCCCGCCCCAACAGCACCAAGGCACACGCCTTCCCGACCGATGGCAGTAGGACCCCACCGGAACGCGAACGACAAAACGGTCACCGCGCCCCGGCCGCCCCGGCTCCACACCCGGACGGCGATACGTATTGAACCAGCGGAAAAACCCCTGGTCCAGCCCGCATTCCACCCTTCAGCGGAGCGTCCCGCAGGCGACGGCACCCACCTCCGCCCCGGCCTGGGCGATCACGCCACCGCCCGCCGGGCCACCGTCCACGCCAGCATCCCGATGTACGCGGCGCCGTCCTCCCCGCCGACCGGCGCCCCCGCCGCCCGCACCATAGGCCGGGGGATCAGGGCAGCAGGTGGGCCCGGCCGCGGGCGAGGTGCAGCAGCGGCGGATAGGTCAGGCGCGTGGCCGAGGGCGTGGGCAGGGCGAAGGCGACGGTCTTGGCGGGGGAGCCGGTGGTGAAGGTCGTGGTCCGGTACGCGCGGCAGTAGCCGTCGGAGAGGGCGCGGACCAGCAGCAGCCCGCGGCCGCTCTCGGCGAACAGATCGGGCACCGACAGGTCCTGTGCGCGGTCCAGCAGGGCGGGGATCCAACACAGGTCGGGGTCGCCGTCCACGACCTCGCACCACACGGGCACCGCGGCCACCTCGAAGATACGCACCTCGTACGGCGGGCGCCCGTGCCGCACGGCGTTGACGGCGAGCTCCGCCACCACCAGCTCGGCGTCGGCCACCTCGTCGCCGGGGATCCCCTGATCCTGGAGCACCTCACGCACCAGCGTCCGGGCCCGTGACACGACCGCTTCGGGGGAAGGCGCCGTCACCAGCATGCCGACGTCCACAGAACCCTCCGCGGTTCGCTGCCGGGGGACCATCGGGACGACTGGGCGTCCGCCCGGGACGCGCGGGGCGTCCGCGGGACGACGAGGTGGGGGCCACACGTGGATGCTCCTCGCTGCCGATGACCGCTGGATGAGCTCTTCATGACACTGCCCACCCAGCACACGCCATGCACGGCCAAAGGCAAAGGTCTTCCCCCGGTCGTCCCCGATCGTCGCGACCACTCGCCGGCCTGTGCCCTCTGACCACGTCCACGATCAGGCACCCCCGCCGGACCGGCCGTTCTCCGATCATTGAGCGCGCCGCCGGAAACACGATAAATACGGTCACGCATGGTTTTAGAGGAGGATTATCGGCCGACAACCCGGCCGTAAATCCCCCTGTGCCGGAACCATCGGCCGCCCCCTGCCGCTTCTTCTAATCTGGCGCGGGCACTTCCGCTCATATATACGGAGATTGCATGGCGACTGGCAGTGGACGTTCCAGGGACCGACGGCGCACCCTGCCCGAACTGCTCAAAGCTCATCGCGCCTGGCTGGCCGGCATCCTCTCCGCCGTCCTGGCCACGGTGCTCGGCACGGTCGCCGTCGACGCGCTCCAGGGCGGAGTGGCGCTGGTGGGCGAGCCCGCGACGCCGTTCTCCGTGACCACGCGGGTGAATTCCGAGACGAGGCGTGCGGCCAGAATTACGTGGTCGCCCGCGCCCCGCGCGACATGCCTTTCCCGGACGGCCCCGCCGAGGACGCCCCGCCCGACGAATGGTGGAAGGAACTCGGCGCGGTCGACGGGAACTAGTCCACACTGGAGATCCGCCTGCAGGGCGATTCCGCCAAGGCCGTCGTCCTGCACGACCTGAAGGTCGTCGTGACCGCACGCAGGCCCCCGATCCGCACCGGGGCCGAGTACCACACCGGCCAGTGCGGCGGAGTCCTGGAGACGAGAAGGTTCACCGCCAACCTGGACCGAACCCCCGTGACCGCCGTCCCGGTCCCCGGCACGGATCACGACGCGGACGGGAACGAGATCAAGACCCCCGCCGTCGACTTCCCCTACAAGATCTCGGAGAGCGACCCGGAGATCTTCCTCGTCCGCGCCGCCACCCGCCGCTGCGACTGCTCCTGGCACCTCCTGCTCACCTGGTCCCAGTCCGGCCGCGAGGCCACCCTCAAGATCGACGCCTCCGGCAAGGACTTCCGCACCACCGGCACCGCCTCCCTGCGCCACTGGTGGTGGACCGACGGCATGAAGGCCTGGAAGCGAATCGCCGCCTGACCCTTCCCAGCGGTCGTTTCCCCGTCGTTTCCACAGCCCCGTCCACCCCGCTCCCGCCCATGACGACAATGGGTGATCGAGTCGTGACGCATCGTTCGGAGGTAGCCGTGGGCAAGGCGGGCAAAGGACGTCCGGAACTGGCGAAGGCACGCAAACGCCTGGGCCTCAGCCAGGACGAGATGGCGACGGCCCTGTGGGTCTCCCCGACCACCTGGGGCCGCTGGGAACGCGGCAGGCAGGAGATCCGCCCCGTGTACCGCGCGAGGATGGCCGAGGTCTTCGGCGTCCCTTCGTCCGAGGTCGAGCGCTGGATCGACGGAGGTACCCCCGTCGACACCCAAGCCTGGCTGCTCCCGGACTGTAACGACCTGTCGCTCCCGGCTACCGTCGAGGCCGCCGGACGCCTCTGGAGGTGCGACGTGGACCCCGAACGCCGACAAGTTCTCGCGACCCTGCCATTCGTCCCCTCGGCCCTCGGCACCTGGCTGTCGGCCTGGAGCTACGGCGCTTCGGCCGACTCCACGGCGCGGGAGGGATCGGGTCCGGTCGTGGGAATGGCGGACGTCCGGCGCGTCGACGAGGCCCGGCAGGCTTTCGGGCGCATGGACAAGGACCACGGCGCAGGGCTGGTCCGACCGGCGGTGGTCGACTACCTCAACACCACCGTCGGCCCGTTGCTCCGAGGCCGCTACACCGACAAGGTCGGCGCGGCACTGATGTCCTCTGCCGCTGGCATGACGGCGATGGCCGGCTGGACGGCCTTCGATCTCAACCACCACGGGCAAGCTCAGCAGTATTACGGCCAGGCGTTGAAGCTGGCGAAGAACGGCGGCGACCCTTTCATGGGCCTCTGGGTGCTGGAGCATATGAGCCATCAAGCACTGCACCTCAAGCAGTCCGCGCAGGCGGTGTGGCTGACCCGCGCCGCCGTCGACACGGCCCACCACGCGCAGGCGTCCCCTCGTGTCACCGCGATGTTCCTGGTGGAGGAAGCGTGGGCGTCTGCCATGCAGGCGCGCCCGGGTGAGTCGGCCGACAAGCACACCGCCAAGCGGATACACCGCCAACTCGCCGAAGCGGAACGCCTGTTCGCCCAGGGCGGCACGGACCGAGACCCCTCCTGGGCCGAGTGGCACGACGAGCCCGAACTGATCGCCCGCATGGGAATGTCCTGGAACCTCCTAGGCGAACACAAACGCGCCGCCACCTGCGCCGAACAGGCCGTCCACGCCCTCGCCGCCAAACGCCCCCGCTCAGCCCAACTCAACCGACTGAACGCCGCCAACGCCTACCTCGCCATGGGCGAGGTCGAACAAGCCGTCAACTCGGCCCGCGCCGCCGTCCCCCTCACCACGTCTCTGACCTCCACCCGCGCCACCGACCGCCTCCGCGCCTTCGCCGCCCGCCTGGACCCGTACGGCACCACTGTCCAGGTCAGGGAGTTCCGCGCCTGCCTGGACACGCAGCTCGCGCGGGCGTGACCCCGGGGGGAGGCGCTCAATCAGCTCGTTCGGCTCCGCTGTCCGGATCCGTGGACCCGCGGGGCGGTGGATCCTCGGCGAGCGATACCTGTGACCCGGCGAGCGACAGCAAGGAGGCGCTGTCGGCCGTGTAGAGGGAGAGGGGGTCGGCGCGGACGGTGGTGTCGAGGGTGTGGGCGTCTTCGCCTACCAGGATGCGCCAGGTGCGGGTGTGGATGCCGTTGAGGATGATCGTCACGGCTTCGGCGGGGGTCGTGGGGGCCTGGTCGCGGAAGTTCTCGGCGATGGTTCGCATGGTGGCGTGGACGGCGTCGTCGGGGGCGCCGGGGGACAGGGCGCCGGCGGCGATCATGGTGGTGCGGAGGTGGGCCACCTCCTCGGGGCTCGGCTCGCCGTGGATCTCGCGGGTGTTGATGACGATGTCGGTGCCGATGTGGCCGGGCATCACCAGGGCCACGCGGACGTGGGGGGCGTTGACGCGGAAGTCCTCCAGGAGGGCTTCGGAGAAGCCCTTCACGGCGAACTTGGCGGTGCTGTAGGCGGTGTGGGGGAGGCCGGGGCCCAGGGAGGCCCAGAAGCCGTTGACGCTGCTGGTGTTGACGAGGACCGCCTCGTCGGCGGCGATGAGGAGCGGGACGAACGCGCGGGTGCAGTTGTAGACGCCGCCCCAGCAGATGGCGAAGGTGCGATCCCACTCCTTGCGGGAGCCGGTGACGAAGCTGCCGCCGCCCCCCACGCCGGCGTTGTTGAAGAGCAGGTTGACGTGCGCGGTGGCGTGGGCCGCGGTGACCTCGTCGCGGAACGCGGCGACCTGGGCCTCGTCGGCGACGTCGCAGAGGTGCGTGGTGACGCGGACGCCGCCGGGGGCGGCCTTGGCGGCGTGCTCGGCGGTGGTGGCGAGGGCGTCCTCGTTGATGTCGCAGGTGGCGACCGAGCAGCCCTCCGCGGCCAGCCGGATCACCAGTTCACGGCCCATGCCCGTGCCGCCTCCGGTGACGACGGCCAGCTTGCCGGCGAACGACTCCATCTGGTCCGTCCCTTCGTCGGGGTTTCACGCTTTCACGGCGTGGGCGGCCGCCTCAACGCGGTAAGCCCGCCGAAGATGAAGAAGATCGGAAGAACTTCCCCTAGAGCAGCGAGGATGCTTGACAGGCATCGGTAAGCTCTTGGCGATTTCCGGCATATCTGGAGGAGTCGTGCCGTGCACGTAAAACGGATGATCGGTGTCGCGGTGGCGGGAACGGCCCTGCTGGTGCCCGCGGTGGCCTGCTCATCGTCGGGGGGCGGCACGCCCGCGAGCCAGGGGGAGTCGCCGGCGCCGGGCGTGTCGGCGACGCCGGCCCCACCGCCGGAGCACCCGTTCACCGGGCAGCCGGTGGCCACGCGCAGGCCGGTGCTCGCCGTGAAGATCGAGAACACCGCCGCGGGCAAGCCGCAGCTCGGGCTGCGCAGCGCGGACGTGGTGTACGTCGAGCAGGTGGAGGGCGGGCTGACCCGCCTCATGGCCGTCTTCTCCTCCAAGATCCCGCCGAAGGTCGGCCCGGTGCGCAGCGCGCGGATCTCCGACCTGCACCTGCTGCCGATGTTCGGCAAGCCCGCGCTGGCCTACTCCGGCGTGCAGTCCAAGATGATCCCGCTGGTGCGGGAGGCCTCGCTGTTCGACGTGTCCGACAGCGCCGCGCCGGGGGCGTACTTCCGGCAGCCGGGGCGGGTGGCGCCGTACAACCTGTTCGCCGAGACCCGGAAGCTGCTCGCCGACGCGCCGAAGGCCAGCAAGGCCAAAGACATAGGCTTCGAGTTCGGCGACGCGCCGGTCGGCGGGGTGGCCAAGAAATCTTTTACCGTAAAATATCCGGCTGCCACCTTCACCTTCGCCTGGTCCGCCGCGCAGAAGCGCTGGCTGGTCTTCCAGGACGGCAAGCGGGACATGGCCGCGGAGGGCGGCCAGCTCGGCGCGCCCACCATCGTGGTGCAGTACGCCAAGACCACCCGCTCGGAGTTCCACGACTTCACCGGCAGCTACACCCCGCTGATCAAGTCCACCGGCACCGGCAGGGCCGTCGTGCTGCGCGACGGGCAGGCGTTCAACGCCAAGTGGTCGCGCAAGTCGGAGGAGGACGGCACGAAGTTCACCACCACCGCGGGCGAACCGATGACGTTCGGCCGCGGCCAGGTGTGGATCGTGCTGGCCGCCCCCAAGCCCGTCCAGCCCTGACCTCGCGGCACCCGGGGACGGCCGTGACCTCGCGGTGCGGTCCCCGGCGCACCAAGATGTCCAAAGGTCTGACCCCGGTGCGCCGTTACGGTGGTCGGGGGGCGGGCCGGAAAGCGCCTACGATGAGAGCTGAAACCATCGTCGTGCTCGTGAGGTATGCCCCGTGTCCAGCCACACCCCCGAAGTGAACGACGCCCCCGTCACCGGCACCGCCCGCGTGAAGCGGGGGATGGCGGAGATGCTGAAGGGCGGCGTCATCATGGACGTCGTCACGCCGGACCAAGCCAAGATCGCCGAGGATGCGGGCGCGGTCGCCGTCATGGCGCTGGAGCGCGTGCCCGCCGACATCCGCGCCGAGGGCGGCGTGTCCCGCATGAGCGACCCCGACATGATCGACGGCATCATCGAGGCCGTGTCGATCCCGGTCATGGCCAAGGCCCGCATCGGCCACTTCGTCGAGGCCAAGGTGCTCCAGGCCATCGGCGTCGACTACGTCGACGAGTCCGAGGTGCTCACCCCGGCCGACGAGGCCAACCACATCGACAAGTGGGCGTTCACCGTCCCCTTCGTGTGCGGCGCCACCAACCTCGGCGAGGCCCTGCGCCGCATCTCCGAGGGCGCGGCCATGATCCGCTCCAAGGGCGAGGCGGGCACCGGCAACGTCGTCGAGGCGACCCGCCACATGCGCCAGATCCGCGGCGACATCAAGCGCCTCGCCGCGCTGGACGAGGTCGAGCTGTACGCCGCCGCCAAGGAACTGCGCGCCCCGTACGAGCTGGTCGCCGAGGTCGCCAAGGCGGGCAAGCTCCCGGTCGTGCTGTTCACCGCTGGCGGCATCGCCACCCCGGCCGACGCCGCGATGATGATGCAGCTCGGCGCCGAGGGCGTGTTCGTCGGCTCGGGCATCTTCAAGTCCGGCGACCCGGCGCGGCGCGCGGCGGCCATCGTGAAGGCCACCACCTTCCACGACGACCCCGACGTGATCGCCAAGGTCTCCCGCGGGCTCGGCGAGGCGATGGTCGGCATCAACGTCGCCACCCTCCCCGACTCCGAGCGGCTCGCCACCCGCGGCTGGTGACACGGCGCCGGTGACCGGCCGCGGATCCGCCGCGGCCGTCCCGGCCCGCCGGTGCCGGACGTTTCCGGCATCGGGGAAGACATGGGGCTATCGTCCGGAAATACCCTCAGTGACCTGGGTGTCGCTATACCTGGGGTTTGCGGTGGATAGTTGATGATCGTCATGTGATCGACAGGCGATCGTTCTTCGTGCTGGGACTGGTGTCAGGGATGCCGCCCCGGCGGTTGCCGCCTGCCGATCCGTTCACCCTCGGCGTCGCCAGCGGCGACCCCGCCCCCGACGGCTTCGTGCTGTGGACGCGCCTCGCCCCGGTGCCCATGGCCGAGGACGGCCACGGCGGCATGCCGAAGGAGACCGTGCCCGTGCAGTGGGAGGTCGCCGCCGACCCCTCCTGCGAGCACGTGGTGCGGCGCGGCACCGAGGACGCCGCCCGCGAATGGGCGCACAGCGTGCACGTCGAGGTCACCGGGCTGGAGCCGGGCCGCGAGTACTGGTACCGCTTCCGCGCCGGGCCGCACGTGTCGCCGGTGGGCCGGGCCCGCACCGCGCCGGCGATCGGCGTCCCCGGCGGGGCGGCCACGCTGGCCCTCACCTCGTGCGCCAACTACCAGCACGGCTACTTCACCGCCTACGCCCGCGTCGCCGAGGAGCGCCCCGACCTGATCGTCCACCTCGGCGACTACATCTACGAGTACGCCAAGGGCGAGCACGCCTGCCCCGGCGGCAACGTCCGCGACCATGAGGGCCACGAGTCCCGCACGCTCGCCGACTACCGCCGCAGGCACGCCCTGTACAAGACCGACCCCGACCTGCGGGCCGCGCACGCGGTGGCGCCCTGGGTGTCGGTCATGGACGACCACGAGGTCACCAACAACTGGATGAGCCTGGTGCCCTCCGCCCGGCGCGCCGCGGCGTTCCGCGCGTACTACGAGCACATGCCGCTGCGCTCCGACGCCAGGCCCAAGGGCCCGCGGATCCGCCTCTACCGGCGGCTGCGGTGGGGCGACCTGCTGACCCTGCACATGCTGGACACCCGCCAGTACCGCGACCCGCTGCCGTGCGGCCCCGGCTTCCAGGAGTGCCCGCAGGCCGCGAAGAAGGACCGCACGATCACCGGGGCCGACCAGGAGCGGTGGCTGCTGGACGGGTTCCGCGGCTCGGGGGCCCGCTGGGACCTGATCGGCCAGCAGGTGTTCTTCGGCCACCGCGGCCGGGGCGACGACATCGGCGAGGAGGTGGTGCGGCAGGACGCCTGGGACGGCTACTCCGGCTCCCGCACCCGGGTGACCAGGGGCTGGATGGACGCCGGGGTGCGCAACGCCGTGGTGCTCACCGGCGACGTGCACTCCCACTGGGCGGGGGACCTGGCGCTCGACTACGACGACCCCGGCTCGCCGGTGGTCGGCACCGAGCTGGCCGTCACGTCCGTCACCAGCGGCGGGGACGGCCACGACGGCGACCGGGCGCGGGACGCGCTGCTGGCCCGCAATCCGCACCTGCGGTTCCACCTGCGCAGGCGCGGCTACATCCTCCTGAAGATCGACCAGGCCGCGCTCACCGCGCTGTTCAAGACGCTGCCCTACGTACGGCTGCCCGGCGCGCCCGTCACCGTCGCGAGCACCTTCGTCATCGCCGACCGCGTGCCCGGCCTGGTCCGCCAGCCCTGACCGGTTTGGGGTGTCGTGCGGCTTGGCCGTACGCTTTTTGGCACAGCGATCGAGAGGAACCACCGGTGACGACCGCGCCGACCATCGGCGTACTAGCCCTGCAGGGCGATGTGCGTGAACACGCCCGCTCCCTTGAGAGCGCCGGCGCCCGGCCCGTCGCGGTCCGCAGGCCCGCCGAGCTGGAGGCCGTGGACGCGCTGGTCGTGCCCGGCGGCGAGTCGACGACCATCTGGAAGCTCGCCGAGGCGTTCGAGCTGCTGGAGCCGCTGCGCATCCGCGTCAAGTCCGGCATGCCGACCTTCGGGTCCTGCGCCGGCATGATCATGCTCGCCGACCGCATCGAGGGCGGCATCGCGGGCCAGCAGACGCTCGGCGGCATCGACATGGTGGTGCGGCGCAACGCCTTCGGGCGGCAGATCGACTCGTTCGAGGCCACCCTCGACTTCGCCGGCCGCGGCCCGCTCCATGCCGTCTTCATCCGCGCACCCTGGGTCGAATCGGTCGGCGCGGGCGTGGAAGTGCTGGGTGTGGCCGAACCGGGGGATAGGATCGTCGCGGTCCGGCAGGGACCTTTGCTCGCGACGTCATTCCACCCCGAGCTGACCGGGGACGCGCGGGTCCATTCTTATTTCGTCGAGATGGTGAGGGAGCTCTAGCCGATGTCCGGCCACTCCAAATGGGCGACGACGAAGCACAAGAAGGCCGCGCTCGATGCCAAGCGCGGCAAGCTTTTCGCCAAGCTCATCAAGAACATCGAAGTGGCGGCCCGGACCGGCGGACCCGACCCGGACGGCAACCCCACGCTGTACGACGCCGTCCAGAAGGCCCGTAAGAACTCGGTGCCCGTCGAGAACATCGAGCGCGCCCGCAAGCGCGGCGGCGGCCTCGAGGCCGGCGGCGCCGACTGGCAGACCATCATGTACGAGGGCTACGCCCCCGGCGGCGTCGCGGTCCTGGTCGAGTGCCTCACCGACAACCGCAACCGCGCCGCGTCCGAGGTCCGCGTCGCGATGACCCGCAACGGCGGCTCGATGGCCGACCCCGGCTCGGTCGCCTACATGTTCAACCGCAAGGGCGTCGTGATCGTCCCCAAGGGCACCCTCGCCGAGGACGACGTCCTGATGGCCGTCCTCGACGCCGGGGCCGAAGAGGTCAACGACCTCGGCGAGTCCTTCGAGGTCGTCTCCGAGGCCGGCGACCTGGTCCCGGTCCGCAAGGCCCTCCAGGAGGCCGGCATCGACTACGACTCCGCGGAGAGCAGCTTCCTGCCCACCCTGAGCGTCCCCCTGGACGAGGACTCGGCCCGCAAGGTCTTCCGCCTCATCGACGCGCTGGAGGACAGCGACGACGTCCAGAACGTCTACGCCAACTTCGACGTCAGCGACGAGGTCCTCGCCAAGCTCGACTGACGGCGCGGAAAACGATTAGACCCGGCCCGGGGGCCCGCCGTAGGTTTGGCGGTCGTGGAGATTCGCGATCTGACCGTGGACGACCTGGACGCCGTCCTCGACTGCCGCACCCGGGCCTTCGGCGTGCTGTCCGGTGACGACGCCGCGTCCTGGCGCACCATGGTCACGCCCCTGATGCCCGAGGGCCGCTACCTCGGGGTGTTCGACGGCACCCGCCTCACGGGGGCAGGCAGGGTCAACAACTACGTGCAGTGGTGGCACGGCCGCCCCATCTCCATGGGCGGCATCGCGGGGGTCACCGTGGCGCCGGAGGACCGCGGGCGGGGCGTCGGGCGCATGCTGATGCGCGGCCTGCTCGCGCGGTGCGCCGACCTCGGTCACGCCGTCTCCGCGCTCTACCCGGCCACCACGCAGATCTACCGGAGCCTCGGCTGGGAGCACGCCGGCGCCCGCTACCGCGTCAACATCCCCACCGAGGCCCTGCGCCTGCTCCAGGGCAGAGCCGGCGGCGGGGTCCCGCTGCGCAGGGTCGCGCCGGACGACGCCCCCGAGATCGGCAAGGTGCTCGACCGCGTGTACGGCGCCACCCGCGCCTCCGGGCCGCTCATGTGGGAGGAGCGGCTGATGCGGCACTGGCTGACCGACGACACCGATTACTGCTACCTCGCCGACGACGGCTTCCTGGCGTACTGCTGGGACGGCGGCGACCTGGACGTGGACAACCTCGTCGCCGGGTCGGAGGCCACCGCGCGGGCGCTGTGGGCGCTCGTCGGCTCCTCGTCCTCGGTGGCCAGGTCGGTCACCGCCACCGTCGAGCCGGACGACCCGCTGCTGTGGCTCCTGCGGGAGCGCAAGGACGAGCACATCTCGGCCACCCGGTGGATGTTCCGCCTGGTCGACCTCCCCGCCGCCGTCGCCGCCCGGGGCTACCCCGAGACCGTGAGCGCCGAGACCGTCGTCGCCGTCGACGACCCCGAGCGTCCCGCCAACTCCGGCACCTGGCTCCTGTCGGTGGCCTCCGGCACCGCGACCGCCACCCGCGTCCCCCCGCCCGCCGAGTCCCACTCCGTCCCCCACCTCACCATCGGCGGGATGTCGGCCCTGTTCGCGGGCGTCCAGCTCGCCACCCTCCGCCGCGCCGGCCTCCTCACCGGCGGCACCCCCCACACCGACGAGACCCTGTCCTCGGTGTTCGCCGCCAAGCCCTACCTGATCGACTACTTCTGATCCAGGGGCGCCCGGGCACGCGGAAGGCGGTGCGTGCGCGGGATCGCGGATGCGGGTACAGTCTGCGCCGAACAGGTGTTCGGCGGGTGGGAGGCGGGCTGGTGCGGCTGCCGCGGCTGCGGGTGATGGGGGTCGATCCCGGGCTGACCCGGTGCGGTCTCGGCGCCGTCGAGGGACGCGCCGGCGCGCCGCTCACGCTGGTGCGGGTCGGGGTGGCGCGCACTCCGGCGGGCGACGACATCGGGGCGCGGCTGGTGGCCATCGAGGCCGAGATCGAGCGCTGGCTGGACGACGTCGAGCCGGACGCCGTGGCCGTCGAGCGCGTCTTCAGCCAGAGCAACCTGCGCACGGTCATGGGCACCGCCCAGGCGTCCGCCGTCGCCATCGTCTGCGCCGCGCGCCGCGGCCTGCCCGTGGCGCTGCACACCCCGTCCGAGGTCAAGGCCGCCATCACCGGCTACGGCAACGCCGACAAGGCCCAGATCGGCGCCATGGTCACCCGCCTGCTGCGCCTCCAGGCCATGCCCAAGCCCGCCGACGCCGCCGACGCCCTGGCGCTGGCCATCTGCCACATCTGGCGCGGCGGCACCCAGAACCGCCTCAACGAGGCCGTCGCCAAGGCCAGGAGCACCGCCCCGGCGGCGGCCGGCGCGGGCCGCGTCAAGCCGCGCGCAGTGGAAGAGGTGGACGGATGATCGCGTCGGTCGCGGGCCGGGTGGCGGCCGTCGGGCCGGACTCGGCGGTGCTGGAGGTCGGCGGGGTCGGGATGCTGGTCCACTGCGCCCCGGGCACCCTCGCCACGCTGCGGGCCGGTGAGCAGGGCCGTCTCGCCACGTCCCTGGTGGTCCGCGAGGAGTCGCTGACCCTCTACGGCTTCGCCACCGACGACGAGCGCCTCACCTTCGAGATGCTGCAGACCGCCTCCGGCGTCGGCCCCAGGCTGGCCCTCGCCATGCTGGCCGTGCACACCCCGAACGCCCTGCGGGTCGCCGTGGCGAGCGCCGACGTCAAGACGCTGACCATGGTCCCCGGCATCGGCCAGAAGGGCGCCCAGCGCATCATCCTGGAGCTGAAGGACAAACTCGGCACCCCCGCCGAGGCCGTCGACGCGGCCCTGAACGGCCACGCCCGCCAGGCTTCCTGGCGCGACCAGGTCCACTCGGCCCTGGTGAACCTCGGCTACTCCGCCAGGGACGCCGACGAGGCCGTCGCGGCCGTCGCCCCGCAGGCCGACGCCGACGTCGCCGCGGGCCGCGCCCCCGCCGTCGCCGCCCTGCTGAAGTCCGCCCTGCGGGCCCTGAGCGTGAGATAGGGAAGCGATGAGCCTGGAACGGGATCTCGTGTCGCCGGACGCCGAGGGCGACGAGCAGGCGATCGAGTCGGCGCTGCGGCCCAAGCGGCTGGCGGAGTTCATCGGGCAGGGACGGGTGCGCGAGCAGCTGTCGCTGGTGCTGGAGAGCGCGGTGCGGCGGGAGAGGTCGCCCGACCACGTGCTGATGAGCGGGGCGCCGGGGCTGGGCAAGACGACCCTCGCCATGATCGTCGCGGCGGAGCTCGGCGCGCCGCTCAGGCTGACCTCGGGGCCGGCGCTGGAACGCGCGGGGGACCTCGCGGCGATCCTCTCGACGTTGTCGGAGGGCGAGGTGCTGTTCGTGGACGAGATCCACCGCATGGCCCGGCCCGCCGAAGAGATGCTGTACCTCGCCATGGAGGACTTCCGGGTCGACATCGTGGTCGGCAAGGGCCCGGGGGCCACCGCCATCCCCCTGGAGATCGCGCCGTTCACGCTGGTGGGCGCCACGACCAGGGCCGGGCTGCTGCCCGCCCCGCTGCGCGACCGCTTCGGGTTCGTCGCGCACATGGACTTCTACGAGGTCGCCGAGCTGGAGCAGGTGCTGCGCCGCTCGGCGCGCCTGCTGTCGCTCGACCTGCCCCCCGAGAGCGGCACGGAGATCGCCCGCCGGTCCCGCGGCACGCCCCGCATCGCCAACCGCCTGCTGCGCCGGGTGCGCGACTTCGCCGAGGTCCGCGCCGGCGGCGTCATCACCGTCGAGGTCGCCTCGGCCGCGCTCGACCTGTACGAGGTCGACGGCGAGGGCCTGGACCGCCTGGACCGCGCGGTGCTCGGCGCGCTGATGCGCAAGTTCGGCGGCGGCCCGGTCGGGCTGTCCACCCTGGCGGTGGCCGTGGGGGAGGAGCCGGAGACCGTGGAGGTGGTCGCCGAGCCCTTCCTGGTCCGCCAGGGTTTGCTGGCCCGCACCCCCCGCGGCAGGGTCGCCACCGCGGCCGCGTGGGCCCACCTCGGCCTCACCCCGCCCCCCGCCGCGTTCGGCGCCCACCCCGTCCTCTTCGAGGACCCTTCCGCGGGAACCTGAACGGCCGCCGGCGGCCTTGACCGCCGTGTTTACAACGGCATTCGGCTCACGCTCCCACAAGAGGACACCGGGTGCTGTGAAGACTTCCGGGACGACGGTGGGACCGGGCCTGAAGGGGGTACGTGTGCAGGTAGGAGGGCTCGAGCTGAAAATTTCAAAATAACCGCAGGGACCGGTCACAGATCGGTGACAACGGGAACTTTCCCGTGCGCCGGTTCGTGGGGTCGTTGCCGGGCTTTGACAAGCTCGCCTAAACTCCGTGGCTTGGCTGCATGTGTACGCTGAGACGCTCAGCGTGCGTGCCCTAGTCGCCAGACCTCCGGTCGCAGGCCGGTCAGTTCAAACCGGAAGGAAGCCCCCGTGCAGGGCCTTGGATCATTCTTGCCACTGATCTTGCTGGTCGTGGTCTTTTATTTCCTGCTCATCCGCCCGCAGCGCAAGCGGCAGCAGGAGCAGGTACAGATGCAGAACAGCCTGGTGCCGGGCAGCCGGGTGATGACCACCACCGGCCTGTTCGCCACCGTCGTCGCCGTCCAGGACGACGACGTGGTCCTCGAGGTCGCTCCCGGCGTGGAGACCCGCTGGGTCAAGGGGTCGATCGGCCGCGTGGTGACACCGGTGGAGGAGGAGACGGTGGACAATGATGAGGGTGTCACCGACACCGTCGTCGACGAGCCGATCGCCGACGCCGCCGAGCGCGGCACGAACGAGGGTTCGGCCGACAAGAAGTCCTGACCTAGGATCATCGCAAACCCCTTGACGAAAGAACTGACCACCAGTGGCCCCATCGACAAGTAGCCAGAGCAGGCCGGGACGTGTGCTCCTGGCTCTTCTGGCGCTCATCCTCGCCATGGGCGCGGCGATGTTCCTGCAGAAGGCACTCGTCCCCAAGTACGGCCTCGACCTCGCCGGCGGCACCACGGTGACCCTCTCCCCGGTCACCCAGAGCGGCCAGACCCCCTCCCAGGAGAGTCTCGACCTGGCTGTCAGCATCATCCGCGAGCGGGTGAACGGCGGCGGCATCTCCGACGCCGAGGTCGCCAAGTCGGGCGACAACATCGTCATCTCCGTGCCGGGAGCGGGCCAGGCCGAGGTCGTCAAGCGGGTCGGCACCACCGCCGAGCTGCGCTTCCGTCAGGTGCTCGGCGTGGCCGCGGCGAACGCCGTGCCCGGCAAGATGCCGACCGCCCCGGCCTCGCCCGGCACGTCCGGGACGCCCGCGCCCTCCGCGACCGCCAAGCCGTCGTCGACCGCCGCGCCCGCGCCGAGCTCCACGCCGGCCGGCCGCGCGCTGTCCTCGGCGCTGACCAGCCCGAGCCCGGGCACCACGCCATCTGCCTCGGCGTCCGCGTCCGCTTCCGGCGCGGCGACCCCGGACCCGAGCGCCTCGGCGTCCGCGAGCGCCCCGCCCGCCGAGCAGGACCCCCTCGCCGGGGTGGACCCCACCGGTATCGACCCTGCCGTGCTCGAGCAGTTCCGCACGCTCGACTGCACCAAGAAGGACCGCGGCCAGGGCGTTCAGGACGACCCGAACAAGCAGTTCGTCGCGTGCAGCAACGACGGCACGGCCAAGTACATCCTGGACAAGGCGGCGGTGAAGGGCACCGAGGTCTCCACGGCCAGCGCGGGCGTCGACCCGACCACCGGTGAGTGGATCGTCCAGGTCACCTTCAAGAGCCAGGGCGCCAGCCAGTTCTCCAAGATCACCGGCGCGATCACCAGCCAGCCCCAGCCGCGCAACCAGCTCGCGATGGTGCTGGACAGCCTGGTCATCTCCTCCCCGGTCATCGAGGAGCCGATCCCCGGCGGCCAGGCGCGCATCTCCGGCAGCTTCACGCAGGTGACCGCCACCGACCTGGCCGACCAGCTCAAGTACGGCGCGCTGCCGTTGAAGTTCGTCCAGAGCTCGATCGAAGAGGTGTCCTCGACGCTCGGCGCCGACCAGCTCCGCGGCGGTCTGCTCGCGGGCGCCTTCGGTCTCGCCCTGGTGGTCCTCTACTGCCTGCTGTACTACCGCGGGCTCGGCCTGGTCGCGGTGGCGAGCCTGGTGGTGGCGACCATCCTGACGTACCAGGCGGTCGTGCTGCTCGGCCACAACGCCAACTTCCGGCTGTCGCTGCCGCACATCATCGGCCTGGTGGTGTCGATCGGCATCACGGCGGACTCCTTCATCGTGTACTTCGAACGAATGCGCGACGAGATGAAGGAGGGCAGGCGCTCGCTGCGGGTCGCCGTCGAGGTGGCCTGGGTGCGCGCCCGGCGCACGATCCTGATCGCCGACGCGGTCATGTTCATCGCCGCCGTCGTGCTGTACTTCCTGGCCGTGGGCGGCGTCGCCGGCTTCGCCTTCGCCATGGGCCTCACCACGTTGATCGACATCGCGGTGGTCTTCGTCTTCACCAAGCCGTTCGTGGCCATGCTCGCCCGCCTGCCGTTCTTCTCCAAGGGCCACAAGCTCTCCGGCCTGGACGCCGAGCGGATGAGCCGCGACACGACGACCACCGCCCGTACGACCGTCTCCCAGGAGGGCTGATGTCGGCCATCGGAAGAATCGGGCGCCGCCTGTACCGCGGCGAGGTCGACATCGACTTCGTCGGGCGCTACAAGCTGTGGTCCATCCTGTCCGGTTCGCTCCTGCTGATCTCGGTGCTCGGCCTGGTCATCCAGGGCCTCAACCTCGGCGTGGAGTTCAAGGGCGGCTCGGTCTTCAGCTTCACCAAGCCGGCGTCGTCCACCATCGAGCAGGTGCGGTCGACGTTCGAGGACGCCGGCGTCCACCAGGTCATCGTGCAGGAGTCCGGGCCGCGCTGGCGGGTCACCACCGAGACGATGCCGACCGACGAGGTGACCCGGGTGCAGAACGCCGTCTCGCGCGAGTTCGGCATCCCGGACAACCAGGTGAGCAAGCAGATCATCGGCGCGACGTGGGGCGGTGAGGTGCTGCGCAAGGCGGTCATCGGCCTGATCGTGTTCATGATCGCGATCATCCTGTACCTCACGATGGCCTTCGAGTGGAAGATGGCGCTGGCCGCGGTGGTGGCGCTCATCCACGACCTGATCATCACCGCGGGCGTGTACGCGTGGTCGGGCTTCGAGGTGACCCCGGCCACCATGCTGGGCTTCCTCACCATCCTCGGTTATTCGCTGTACGACGCGGTCGTGGTGTTCGACATGATCAAGGAGGTCACGGCCAAGCTCGGCACGAACTCCAAGATGACCTACACCGAGGCCGCCAACAACGCCCTCAACCACACGCTGATCCGGTCGCTCAACACCTCGCTGGTCGCGATCCTCCCGGTGGCGGCGATCCTGTTCATCGGCACCACGCTGCTCGGCGCGGGCACGCTGAAGGACCTGTCGCTGGCGCTGTTCGTCGGCATGATCGTCGGCACGTACTCCTCGCTGTGCGTGGCCACGCCGATGCTGGTCCTGCTCAAGGAGCGCGAGCCGAAGTACATCGCGATCGCCAAGCGGCTCGCCGTCCATCGCGGCGCGGCCTTGCAGGACGCCGTGACCAAGCGCAAGGAGCCGGCCGCGGTCATCGCCAAGAGCGGCGGCGGCTCGGTCGCGACGGCCAAACGGAAGAAGCGCTAGCCGGGCCTCCCGTGGCGCCCTCGTGATCGCGCAGATCACGGGGGCGCTTCGCGGTGCCGGAAAGGAATCCCCTGATGCAGGACCTCACCGACCTGATCCTTTCCCGGATCCGCGACGTGGCCGACTACCCCAAGCCCGGCATCGTGTTCAAGGACATCACGCCGCTGCTCGGCGACCACGAGGTGTTCTCCGCCGTGGTGGAGGCCCTGGCCGACGGCCTGCGGGTCGACAAGATCGTGGGCATCGAGGCCCGCGGCTTCATCCTGGCCGCGCCGGTGGCGCTGCGGGCGGGGGCCGGGTTCGTCCCGGTCCGCAAGAAGGGCAAACTACCCGCCGCGACCCTGGAAACCTCCTACGATCTGGAGTACGGCTCCGCCGTCATCGAGGTGCACGCCGACGCCTTCGCTCCGGGCGACCGCGTGCTCATCGTCGACGACGTGCTGGCCACCGGCGGCACCGCCGAGGCCACGGTGGAGCTGGTCGGCCGGGCCGGCGCCGAGGTGGTCGGGGTGTCCGTGCTGATGGAGCTCGCCTTTCTCAAGGGCCGTGAACGGCTCGGCCAGACCGGCCTGCGGGCACTGGTGGTCGTCTGAAACGACTCCCGCCCGGGAGGCCGGCACCCCCGGCGTGGATACACTGGGGGATCTGGACTCGACGTGAGGAGTCTGAGTGCCCCGTGACATGACCGTGCCCGACGTGACCGACCCCCCTGAGCCGGTCTCCGCGCCAGCGGGCGACACGGGTACGGCCATGTCCGCGAGCACGGAGGAAAAACCGGCCCCTGCCGTACGCCGCAGGTTGTCCCGGTTCGGGGGCCAGTGGGGTGGCGCGATGAATCCGGTCCTGGAACCGCTGTTCAAGACGGTCCGAGCCACCCATCCCAAAGCCGACCTACGCCTGATCGAGCGCGCCTACGACGTCGCCGCCTACCACCACCGCGACCAGAAGCGGAAGAGCGGCGACCCGTACATCACCCACCCCCTCGCGGTGGCCACCATCCTCGCCGAGCTCGGCACCGACGACGAGACGCTGTGCGCCGCGCTGCTGCACGACACCGTCGAGGACACCGCCTACGGCCTGGACGAGCTCGGCAAGGACTTCGGCGAGCACATCGCCCTGCTGGTCGACGGCGTCACCAAGCTCGACAAGGTCAAGTTCGGCGACGCCGCCCAGGCCGAGACCGTGCGCAAGATGGTCGTGGCGATGTCCCGCGACATCCGGGTGCTGGTCATCAAGCTCGCCGACCGCCTGCACAACATGCGCACCCTGCGCTACCTCCCGCGGCACAAGCAGGAGCAGAAGGCCCGCGAGACGCTTGAGATCTTCGCCCCGCTGGCCCACCGGCTCGGCATGAACACCATCAAGTGGGAGCTCGAGGACCTCGCCTTCGGCATGCTCTACCCCAAGCGGTACGACGAGATCGCCCGCATGGTGTCCGAGCGCGCCCCCCGCCGCGACCTGTTCCTGCAGGAGGTCATCGAGAAGGTCGCCGCCGACCTGCGCGAGGCCAAGATCCGCGCCGCGGTCAAGGGCCGGCCCAAGCACTACTACTCGATCTACCAGAAGATGATCGCCCGCGAGGTCGCGTTCGACGACATCTACGACCTGGTGGGCATCCGCGTGCTGGTCGACACGGTCCGCGACTGCTACGCCGCCCTCGGCACCATCCACGCGCGGTGGAAGCCGGTCCCCGGCCGGTTCAAGGACTACATCGCGATGCCCAAGTTCAACATGTACCAATCGCTGCACACCACGGTGATGGGTCCCGAGGGCAAGCCGGTCGAGCTGCAGATCCGCACCCGCGCCATGCACCACCGCGCCGAGTACGGCGTCGCGGCCCACTGGAAGTACAAGGAAGAGATCGGCGCCGGCGGCCCGGCCGGGACGCGCATGAAGACCGCCAACGACATGGCCTGGCTGCGCCAGCTGCTCGACTGGCAGAAGGAGACCAGCGACCCGGGGGAGTTCCTGGAGTCGCTGCGGTTCGACCTGTCGGTGTCGGAGGTCTTCGTCTTCACCCCGCGCGGCCAGGTGATCGCGCTGCCCGAGGGCGCCACGCCCGTCGACTTCGCGTACGCCGTGCACACCGAGGTGGGGCACCGCTGCATCGGCGCCCGGGTGAACGGCCGCCTGGTGCCGCTGGAGTCGCGGCTCAGCAACGGCGACGCGGTCGAGATCTTCACCTCCAAGTCCCCGGACGCCGGGCCGTCCCGCGACTGGCTCAAGTTCGTCAAGAGCGGCCGGGCGCGCAACAAGATCCGGCAGTGGTTCTCCAAGGAGCGCCGCGAGACCGCGATCGAGGCGGGCAAGGAGGCCATCGGCCGCGCCATGCGCAAGCAGGGCCTGCCGTTGCAGCGCCTGATGTCCGGTGAGAGCCTCCTGGCGCTCGCCAGGGACCTGCGCTACCCCGACGTCTCCGCGCTGTACGCGGCCGTCGGAGAGGGCCACATGGGCGCGCAGACGGTCGTCGAGAGGCTCGTGCAGTCCCTCGGCGGGGTGGAGGGCGCCGAGGAGGACATCGCCGAGGCCGCCGTCCCCACCCGGCTGCGCGGCCGGCCGCGCAGCGGCACCAACGCCGGGGTGATCGTGGCGGGCGACTCCGACGTGTGGGTGCGCCTGTCACGCTGCTGCACACCGGTCCCCGGCGACGAGATCGTCGGGTTCGTCACCCGGGGCCACGGGGTGTCGGTGCACCGCACCAACTGCCCCAACATCGAGCAGCTGCGCCTGGAGCCGGACCGGCTGGTCGACGTCACCTGGTCGCCGAGCGACGACTCGGTGTTCCTGGTCGCCATCCAGGTGGAGGCGCTCGACCGCCCCCGCCTGCTCTCCGACGTCACCCGCACGCTGTCCGACCAGCACGTCAACATCCTGTCGGCGTCGGTGACCACCTCGCGCGACCGCACCGCCGTCAGCAAGTTCACCTTCGAGATGGGCGACCCCAAGCACCTCGGCCACGTGCTGAAGGCGGTACGCAACATCCCGGGCGTCTACGACGTGTACCGCGTCACCAACTGACCGGCCCTGGTCCCGAGCCTCGGTGAGAGGCCCGGGATCGTCAGGAGAACTCGGTGAGGGTGCGCTCGGCCTCCTCCAGCCACGACCGGCGCGCCGCGATGGCCTCTTCGGCCTCCTTGACGTCCTTGTCGCGTCCGGCGGCCGAGGCCTTGGCCAGGCGGCCCTCAAGCTGGTCGATCGACTTGCGCAGCTGGTCGACGGTGTTCTGCGCGCGGGCGCGGGCCTCGGGGTTGGACCGCTTCCACTCGGTCTCCTCGGCCTTGCGGACCGCCTCGTCGATGCGGCGCAGGCCGCCCTCCAGCCGGTCCCGCAGCTCGCGCGGCACCGGCCCGACCGCCTCCCAGCGCTCCAGCACGCCGCGCAGCGCCGCGCGGGCGGACCTGGCGTCGGTCACCGGCATGATGCGCTCGGCGTCGGCCAGGATGCGCTCCTTGGCCTCGGCGTTCTCCCGCAGCGACGCGTCCCGCTCGGCGAACACCGCCGAGCGGGCCTGGAAGAACTGGTCCTGGGCGCCCTTGAAGCGGTTCCACAGGTCGTCCTCGGCCTCGCGGGAGGCGCGCCCGGCGGTCTTCCAGCGGCGCATCAGCTCGCGGTACGCCGCCGCCGTCTCGCCCCAGTCGGTCGAGGCGGACAGCGTCTCGGCCTCGGCGACGATGCGCTCCTTGAGCCCGCGCACCGACTCGCGCTGCTCGTCCAGCCCGGCGAAGTAGGACTTGCGCCGCTTGGCGAAGGCCGTACGGGCGGCGGACAGGCGCTTCCACAGGGCGGCCTCGGTCACCCGGTCGATGCGCTCGGCCGCCTTCCACTCGTCCACCAGCTGCCGCAGGCGCTCGCCGCCGGACTTCCAGTGGGTGGTGTCCTCGGCGATGCGCTCGGCCTCGGCGACGATGCGTTCCTTGATCTCGCGCGACTGGGCGCGGGCCTGGTCGCGCGCGGCCCGCACCTCCTCGCGGCGCTTGCCCACCAGGTCGGTGAGGGCTTCCAGGCGCGCCAGCAGCGCCGCGAGGTCGCCCACGGCGTGCGCCTCGGTGATGGAGTCGCGCAGCTTGACGATCGTCGCCTCGGCCTGGGCGGGTGGCAGATCGGTGCCCCGGACCCGCTGCTCCAGCAGCTCCACCTGGGTGGCCAGCTCGTCGTACTTGCGATGGAAGTAGGCGAGGGCCTCTTCCGGCTCGCCGGCCTGCCAGGACCCGACGGCCCGTTCGCCCTCGGCCGTACGAACGTAGACGGTGCCGTCGTCGTCTACCCGGCCCCACGGGTCGGTGCTCACCGTGTCCTCCCGCACTCGAATCAGCTTTTCAGGACGCTACGCGTCCTTGGTGGTATTACGTCAGCTCTAGCCAGAGATTGTCACGTGTTTGAGTTCCACCGGGTCCTTCGGCGCCCCGGTGCCGTCCCCCATGCCGCCTTCCATGACGCCCTTCTTGCGCACCTTGTCCAAGATGTCGAGCCCCTTGGTGACCGTACCCAAAACGGTGTACTGCGGGGGGAGACTGAGGTCGCCGAGCACGATGAAGAACTGGCTGCCGGTGGTGCCGGGGTCCTGCGCCTTGGCCATCGCGATCACGCCGCGGCTGTACTTGGCGCCGGTGAGGTTCTCCTCGGCGTAGCGGAAGCCGGGGCCGCCCTGGCCGTCGGTGGCGTTCTTGCCGTCGGCCTTGGCCAGCGGGTCGCCGCACTGAAGCATCGGGAAGGCGTCCGGGCCCATCCGGTGGCACTTGGAGCCGTCGAAGTACTTCTTCTTGGCCAGATACGCCATGGAGTTGACCGTGCAGGGGGCCTTGTCGGTGGCGAGCTTGACCACGATATTGCCCTGGTTGGTGTCGAACGTCATCGTCTTGGCGGATTTGTCCGGCTTGGCGGGCGGCATGCCCACGTCCTTCACCGGTCCGCCCCGGTTGTCGGCCACGTAATCACAGGTGTCGGCCGCCGCGTTGTACGGCTTCGGCGCGGGCCCCGCGGAGGGCGGCGCCGAGCTCGGGGGCGTCGAGGGGGACGGGGTCGCCGCGGCCTGCGGAGCCTTGTTCCCGCCGATCACCGCCACGGCGGTGAAAATCCCGCCCACGACGACCAGAACGCCCACGCTCGTGCCGATGATCGCCACACGCTTCCGTTGGGTCTCACGCTCGGCGCGTCGCTGCATCTGCCGTTCGTGGTGCTCGCGCGCGAGCTGCTTCTGACGGTCCTTGCCGGTCGCCACCGCTGTGTCCTCCCGACTGTCCGAGTTGATCGCGTTTGGTCGTCTGACTGGACGACCGCCACCTTTATGGAGTGGGCGAATCGTATCGGCCCACGGGCAATGGTTCGCAGCCCGGCGACCCGCACCGGTACCCTTCGGTTACATTCCCATCCGCTTTCCTTGACGAGAACGATCACACCGAGGACCGCTTCCGTGCTCATCGACGGCTTTCCCGCAGGCTCATTCCAGGCCAACTGCTACGTCGTCGCTCCCGCCGCGGGCGAGGAGTGCGTGATCGTCGACCCAGGTCAGGACGCCGTGACCGCCCTGGAGGCCAAGCTGCGCGAGCACCGGCTCAAGCCGGTCGCCGTGCTCGTCACCCACGGTCACCTCGATCACATGTGGTCGGTCGCCCCCGTCTGCGGAGCGCGAAACATTCCCGCTTACATTCATCCGGACGACCGCGAACTCCTGTCGGACCCGGGCAAGGGCATCTCGCTCACGGCGGACGTCTTCGGCGGCCTCGAGTTCACCGAGCCCGACGACGTCCGCGAGCTCTCCGACGGCACGGCGCTCAGCATCGCCGGTCTGGAGCTGATCGTCGACCACGCCCCCGGCCATACCAGGGGGTCGGTGACCTTCAGGAGCGCCGCGGAACAGGTGATGTTCTCGGGCGACCTGCTGTTCGCCGGCTCCATCGGCCGCAGCGATCTGCCGGGCGGCGACTACGACACCATCATTCGCAGTCTCGGCAGGGTATGCCTGTCCCTGCCGGACGACACCACGGTGCTGCCCGGCCACGGACCACACACGACGATCGGCCGTGAGCGCGCCACCAACCCGTACCTCACCGAGGCGGCGCCGTTCGCGGGCCCAACCAGGGGACTGTGATGAGCTTTCAGGCGCCCAAGGGCGTTCCAGAATATTTCCCGCCGCGCTCGGCCACCTTCGTCGCGGTCCGCGCGGCGTTCGCCGCCGCGGCGGGCGGCGCCGGATACGCCTACATCGAGGTGCCGGTCTTCGAGGACACCGAGCTGTTCGCCCGGGGCGTCGGCGAGTCGACCGACGTCGTCTCCAAGGAGATGTACACCTTCGCCGACCGCGGCGGCCGGTCGGTCACGCTGCGCCCCGAGTTCACCGCCGGCGTCATGCGCTCCACGCTGGAGCACGGCCTGCACCACGGCCGGCTGCCGGTCAAGCTGTGGACCATGGGCCCGGCGTTCCGCTACGAGCGCCCGCAGGCCGGGCGCTACCGTCAGCTCCAGCAGTTCGACCTCGAGGCGATCGGCACCGAGGACCCCGCGGTGGACGCCGAGACCATCGCCATCGCCTGGGCCGGCTACCGCGCGCTCGGCCTGACCCGGGTGCGGCTGCTGCTCAACACCCTCGGCTGCGCGCAGTGCCGCCCGGCCTACCGCGCCGCCCTGCAGGAGTTCCTGCGCGCCCTGGACCTCGACGAGGCGACCCGGCGGCGCGTCGAGATCAACCCGCTGCGCGTGCTGGACGACAAGCGGCCCGAGGTGCGGGCCCAGGTGGAGAACGCGCCGCTGATCACCGACCACCTGTGCGCGTCCTGCAAGGCGCACCACGACCGCGTCCGCACGCTGCTCGAGGACCTCCGGATCCCGTGGGAGGACACCCCGCGCCTGGTCCGCGGCCTCGACTACTACTCCCGCACCACCTACGAGTTCGACCACCCCATGCTCGGCGCCCAGTCGGGCATCGGCGGCGGCGGCCGGTACGACGGCCTGTCCGAGGACATCGGCGGCCCCCGGCTGCCCGGCATCGGCTTCGCGGTGGGCGTCGACCGCATCGTGATGGCCGTCGAGGCCGAGGGCCTGGCCGCCGGCGAGCCCGCGCGGGTCGCGGTGTACGGCGTGCCGCTCGGCGAGGAGGCCGCCCGGCGCATGTTCGCGCTGGCCCACGAGCTGCGGGCGGCCGGGATCGCCACCGACATGGCCTTCGACGGCAAGGGCCTCAAGGGCGCCATGAAGGGCGCGGACCGGTCGGGCGCCGCCTACGCCGTGATCCTCGGCGAGCGCGATCTCGCCGCCGGGTCCGCGCAGGTGAAGGACCTGGCGAGCGGGGAGCAGACCGCCGTGCCACTGGGCGAGATCGTCACCGAGCTGAAGGAGAAGCTGAGCTAATGATCCGCACGCACACCGCCGGATCGCTGCGCAGGGAACACGCCGGCCAGAGCGTCACACTGGCCGGCTGGGTGGCGCGCCGCCGCGACCACGGCGGCGTCGTCTTCATCGACCTGCGCGACGCGTCCGGCTCGGCGCAGGTGGTCTTCCGTGAGGAGGACCACGCGCACGACCTCCGCTCGGAGTACTGCGTCAGGATCGCCGGAGAGGTCCGCCTGCGCCCGGAGGGCAACGAGAACCCCGACCTGCCGACCGGCGAGATCGAGGTCGTCGCCACCGAGGTCGAGGTGCTGAGCGAGTCGGCGCCGCTGCCGTTCCCCATCGAGGGCAACACCGGGGTGTCGGAGGAGGCGCGGCTGAAGTACCGCTACCTCGACATCCGCCGCCGCCAGGTGGCCGAGGCCCTGCGGATCCGCTCCACCGCCACCTACCTCGCCCACGAGGTGATGCGCGAGCACGGCTTCGTGTACGTCGAGACGCCCGACCTGACCCGGTCCACCCCCGAGGGCGCCCGCGACTTCCTGGTGCCGGTCCGCCTGCAGCCCGGCAGCTGGTACGCCCTGCCGCAGTCGCCGCAGCTGTTCAAGCAGCTGCTCATGGTCGCCGGGCTGGAGCGCTACTACCAGCTGGCCCGCTGCTTCCGCGACGAGGACCTCCGGGCCGACCGGCAGCCCGAGTTCACCCAGATCGACGTCGAGATGTCCTTCGTCGACCAGGACGACGTGATGGCCCTCGGCGAGGCGCTCGTCGGCCGCCTGTGGCGCGAGACCGCCGGGTACGAGCTGCCGTCCCCGCTGCCGCGCATGACCTACCGGGAGGCGATGGCCCGGTACGGCTCAGACAAGCCCGACCTGCGGTTCGGCTGCGAGCTGGCCGAGATGACCGGCTACTTCGCCGAGACCACCTTCCGGGTGTTCCAGGCGCCGTACGTCGGCGCCGTGGTGATGCCGGGCGGCGCGTCGCAGACCCGCAAGGAGCTCGACGGCTGGCAGGAGTGGGCCAAATCCCGCGGCGCCCGCGGGCTGGCGTACGTGCTGGTCCAGCCGGGGGGCGAGCTCGGCGGCCCGGTCGCCAAGAACCTCTCGGAGAGCGAGCGCGCCGGGCTGGCCGCCGCCGTCGGCGCCGCCGAGGGCGACGCGGTGTTCTTCGCCGCCGGCCATCCCTCCCAGGCCCGCGACCTGCTCGGCGCGGCCCGCCTGGAGATCGGGCGGCGCTGCGGGCTGATCGACGAGTCGGCGTGGAGCTTCCTGTGGGTGGTGGACGCCCCCATGTTCGAGCCGGTGCTCGACGACGCGGGCAAGCAGACCGGCTGGACGGCCGTGCACCACCCGTTCACCGGCCCCAAGCCCGAATGGTCGGACACCTTCCAGGACGAGCCGGGCGAGGCCCTGGCGTACGCCTACGACATGGTCTGCAACGGCATGGAGATCGGCGGCGGGTCCATCCGTATCCACCGCGCCGAGATGCAGCAGCGGGTGTTCGAGGTGCTCGGCATCTCCAAGGAGGAGGCCGAGAGCAAGTTCGGCTTCCTGCTGGAGGCGTTCAAGTACGGCCCTCCGCCGCACGGCGGCATCGCCTACGGCTGGGACCGCATCTGCATGCTGCTGGCGGGCGGCGAGTCGATCCGCGACGTGATCGCCTTCCCCAAGACCGCCTCCGGCTTCGACCCGCTGACCGCGGCCCCCACGCCCATCACGGCCGCCCAGCGCAAGGAGGCCGGTGTGGACGCCGCCCAGCGTCCCGCCGCCGCGTCCAAGGCGGCGCCGGGCGCCTGACGCGGTGACCGACGCGGAAGGGGCGCGGCCCGTGCGGGCCGCGCCCCTTCTCGATGTCTGTGGGACCTACTGGGTCACCGTGACGTTCTTGATGATCACCGGCAGCTTGGGGGCGTTGGAGCCCTCGCCGCGGACGTCGGCCATGGGGTCGCCGTTGAAGGGGATGATGCCACCCTTGGCGATCTTGTCCACGACGTCCATGCCTTCCTTGACGACCCCGAACGGCGTGTACGCGGCGCCCGCGCCCGCCAGCTGGGTGTTCTCGTCGGAGAACGAGATCCAGAACTGGCTGCCGTTGGAGTTGGCGTCCTCGGCGCCCTGCGCCATGGCCACCGTGCCGCGGGTGTAGGGGATGCCGCCGAGGTTCTCGTCCTCGAACAGGTACCCGGGGCCGCCGGTGCCGTCGTCCTTGGTCTTGCCGTCGCCCTTGGCCAGCGGGTCGCCGCACTGCAGCATGCCGAGGCCCGTGGTGTCCACGGTGGCCAGGCGGTGGCAGCGCGTGCCGTCGAAGTAGTTCTTCTTGGCCAGGAACTCGAACGAGTTGACCGTGCAGGGCGCGGCGGCGGTGGCCAGCTCGATGACGATCTTGCCCTGGTTGGTGTCGATCGTCATGAACTTGGCCTTCAAGTCCGGCTTGGTGGGTGGCATGCCCACCTTCTTGGCCGGCAAGCCGCTGTCGTCCTTGCGATAGGAGCAACTGATCTTGGCGGGATCGGCCGGAGGGGCCGTCAGGCCTGGGTCGACGGCCGGTGCCGACGCCGGTGCCGACGCGGACGGGGTGGCGGCGGCCTGCCCGCCGGGATCACCCCCGCCGCCCAGCAAAGTGGTGGCGGCGACGATCCCCCCGGCGACGACCACCACGCCCAAACCGGCACCGATGATCGTGTTGCGCCGTCCAGACGGCGGTTTGGTGGCGCGCTCTTCCTGCCGCTCGCGGTGCTCCCGTGCCAGCTGGGTCTGGCGATCCACGTCGGTCACGGTATGCCTTCCATTTGCGGATAGATGACTTCAGATGCTCGGGAATCGTACCGGCCTTTGTGTGCCGACCGCATAAAACGTGTAGTTCCTCCCGCTTGGGAACCCGCACGGAGGCCAGATGCTTGCGGTGAGGAATGTCCGCTGCGGTAGTTTCTTACGGTCCCTTGACGTGGCACCCGTCATCGTGGGCTCACGTGGCCGGCGGGGGCGGGCGCGCACCCGGGACCGTCCAAGAACCTGCGGACGGCCCCGCGCGTATAGAGGGGACGCGATCTACCCACCCGACAGGAGCCAGATCATGTTCGAAGATGTCTTCGGCCTGCCCGCCCACCCCCTGATCGTGCACACCGCCGTCATCTTCATCCCGCTGCTCGCCGTGGGGGCGGTGGTGTTCGGTGTGGTGCCGCGGGTGCGGCCTCAGCTCGGCTGGGCCGTCGCCCTGCTGTCGGTGGTGGCGCCGATCGCTGCGTTCGCGGCCAAGGCGAGCGGTGAGGCTTTCATCGACCGCAACTTCGGCGGCGAGGTGCCCGAGGGACCCCTCGGCGCCAAGCTGGACGAGCACATGAGCTACGCCAACCCGCTGCTGTACAGCACGATCGCGCTCGGGGTGTCCACGCTGCTGCTGGTCTACTCGTCCCTGCGGCTCGGCAAGGTGGCCACCGCGATCCTCACCGTGATCACCGTCGTGCTGGCCGTCGCGGCCGGGTTCTACGCGGTCCGGTCCGGGCACACCGGCGCCGTCGCTGTCTGGAGCTGACCGCTCCGCACGCGGTGCGGCGCCGTGACGGCGGGTAGTGTCGGCCCGTGGAGAGTTTGTTCGACGCGGCGGCGGAGGAGGCCCACCGGAGCCAGGAGCCGCTGGCGGTGCGCATGCGGCCCCGCGGCCTGGACGAGGTGATCGGCCAGCGCCACCTCCTCGGGCCCGGCACCCCCCTGCGGCGGCTGGTGGAGAGCGACGCGCCCATGTCGCTGTTCCTGTGGGGCCCGCCCGGCACCGGGAAGACCACCCTGGCGTACGTCGTGGCCGGCGCCACCAAACGCCGCTTCGTCGAGGTCTCGGCGGTCTCCGCGGGCGTCAAGGAGGTCCGCGCGGCCATCGACCAGGCCAAGGGCGAGCTCGGCATGAGCGGGCGCCAGACCGTGCTGTTCGTCGACGAGGTCCACCGCTTCAACAAGGCCCAGCAGGACGCGCTGCTGCCCGCCGTGGAGAACCGCTGGGTGACCTTCATCGGCGCCACCACCGAGAATCCCTTCTTCTCGGTGATCTCGCCGCTGCTGTCCCGGTCGCTGCTGCTGACGCTGGAGCCCTTGTCGGAGGAGGACGTCCGCGCGGTCCTGGAACGCGCCGTGCGCGACCCGCGGGGCCTCGGCGGGAGGGTCACCCTGGCCTCGGAGGCGGCCGACCACCTGGTGCGCCTGGCCGGGGGAGACGCGCGGCGCTCGCTGACCTACCTGGAGGCCGCGGCGCTGATCGTCCCGTCGGGGGAGATCACCGTCGAGACCGTCGAGAAGGCCGTCGACAAGGCCGCGGTGCGCTACGACCGGCAGGGCGACCAGCACTACGACGTGGTCAGCGCGTTCATCAAGAGCATGCGCGGGTCGGACGCCGACGCCGCGCTCCACTACCTGGCCCGCATGGTCGAGGCCGGCGAGGATCCCCGCTTCATCTCCCGCCGCATCGTCATCTTCGCCTCCGAGGACGTCGGCATGGCCGACCCCACCTGCCTCCAGGTCGCCGTGGCCGCCGCCCAGGCCGTCCAGATGATCGGCCTCCCCGAGGGTGCCATCAACCTCGCCCACGCCGTGATCCACTGCGCCCTGGCCCCCAAGTCCAACGCCGTGGTCAAGGCCCTTGGCGCCGCCACCGCCGACGTCCGCCGCGGCCTCATCGGCCAGATCCCCTCCCACCTCCGCGACTCCCACTACCCCGGCGCCGCCAAACTCGGCCACGGCAAGGACTACAAGTACCCCCACGACTACGACCACGGCCTGGTCCCCCAGGAGTACGCCCCCCAGAACCTCCAGGACCGCCAGTACTACGAGCCCACCACCCACGGCGCCGAAGCCCAGGTAGCCACCCGCTGGACCAAAATCCGCGACTACCTCCGCAACCACCCCTAACCCCTCCCTCCACCCTCCCCACCAGCCCCACCCTCCCGCCCCTCGCCTCTGTGCCCCGTGCCATTCGCCTCCGCGCCCCGGGCCCTCCGCGCCCCGGGCCCTCCGCGCCCCGCACCCGTCCGAACGGTGTTGACCTGTGTTCCGGCGCCGGTACGGCGGGACGTGGTACGGCGAAGTCGGCGCCGTCGTACGGCGGGCAACCCGTGGTGTGCGCGGCGCCGGTGAAATGGTCCTCGCGGCGGACGCGCTCCGCGCGGAAGGCGCGAGGGCTGTGCTCATGCGGGGGACACCCCCGCACCCCCGGGGCCCTGCCGGGCTCATGGTGCTCCACCACGATGCGTTCCGGTGGCCGGTGTCCCGCCGTATGGCGGCGCCGTGTTCGCCGTACCACATCTCGCCGATTCGGCGCCGAAAAGACGAACCCCGACGGGGCGACGTCATTCCGGCGGCGCCGCCGGAATGACGGATCTCGGCGAGGCGACGGCACGACGGCTGCGCCGCCGGGAAGGCGGACTTCGGCGAGGAGACGGGACTACGGCGGCGCCGCCGGAATACCGCTACCACCCACCACAAGCCTCACTGGCGGGAGGTGGTACGGGCTAGGCCTGGGGACATCGGGCAGGGCGGCAGGTGGTGACCGGAGCGGAACGCCGAGGGGTTGTCCACAAGTCGCGCGCTGGAGGCGGGGCAGGGGGCGGGGCGCGATAGGGTCTTGACCATCCCATCCGCCCCGAGCCGGGCCGTACAGTTGCCGGGCGCTTATTGAGGGGATGCACCGAGATGCTGAGCGCGGGAGAGGTCGCCGGCCTCATCGTCGCCCTGTTCTGGGCGATCCTCGTCTGCTTTCTTGCCGTGGTGCTGGTGAAACTGGGCCGGCTGCTCGACCGCACCGCCAGGACGGTCGCCGAGCTGAGTGACCGCATGGTCCCGCTGCTGGAGGACATGACCCTCACGGTCGCCGAGACCAACCGCCAGCTCGTCGCGGCCGAGGCCATCGCGGGCAACATGCGCGAGGCGAGCGGCGACCTGGCCAAGATCACCGGTGTCGTGTCCACCGTGTTCACCGCCCCGCTGGTCAAGACCGCCTCGCTGATGCACGGCATCCGCGGCGCCTTCGCCGCCCGCCGCCGCCCCGCGGCGCTGTCCCGGGGAAGGCGTTCCCAGTGATCCGCCGCCTTTTCTACTTCGCCCTCGGCGCGTACGCCGGAGTCTGGGCGATGCGTAAGCTTCAAGCGTTGAAGCCCGACCACATCGCCCGCCGCACGGCGGGCCGGGCGGCCGGGCTGCTGGCCGAGGCCCGCGGGTTCACCGGGGACGTCCGGCGCCTGTCGGCCGCCAGGGAAACCGAGTTGCACGCGCGTCTCGGACTCGACACCGTTGGACATATCCACCACCACGACGAAAAGGACGGCCGCTGAGATGGAGTCGGCAGAGATCGCCCGCCGCTTCCTGCGCTTCTTCGAGGAGCGCGGCCACACCGTCGTGCCCTCGGCCAGCCTTGTCGCCGAGGACCCGACGCTGCTGCTGGTCAACGCGGGCATGGTGCCCTTCAAGCCCTACTTCCTCGGCCAGAAGAAGCCGCCGTACCCCCGGGCCGCCTCCGTCCAGAAGGTCATGCGCACCCTGGACATCGACGAGGTGGGCAAGACCACGCGCCACGCGAGCTTCTTCCAGATGCTGGGCAACTTCTCCTTCGGCGACTACTTCAAGGACAAGGCGATCCCGTACGCCTGGGAGCTGCTCACCACCCCCGAGGCGCAGGGCGGCTTCGGCTTCTCCGAGGACCGCCTCTGGGTGACCGTCTTCCACGACGACGACGAGGCCCGCGACATCTGGCACAAGCAGGTCGGCGTCCCGCTGGAGCGCATCCAGCGGCGCGGCCTGGCCGACAACTACTGGCACATGGGCGTGCCCGGCCCCGGCGGCCCGTGCAGCGAGATCTACTACGACCGCGGCCCCGAGTACGGCAAGGAGGGCGGTCCCGTCGCGGACGAGAACCGCTACCTCGAGGTCTGGAACAACGTCTTCATGCAGTTCCAGCTCAGCGCCGTGCGCACCAAGATCGACTTCGACATCGCGGGCGAGCTGCCCGCCAAGAGCGTGGACACCGGCATGGGCCTGGAGCGCATGGCGGCCATCCTGCAGGGCGTCGACAACATCTACGAGATCGACACCACGTACAAGATCCTCGACCGGGCCGCCGAGCTCACCCGCTCGCGGTACGGCCGCGACCACCGCGCCGACGTCTCGCTGCGGGTGGTCGCCGACCACATGCGCGCCGGCGTGATGCTGGTGGGTGACGGTGTGCTGCCCTCCAACGAGGGCCGGGGGTACGTCCTGCGGCGCATGCTGCGCCGGGCGATCCGCAACCTCCGCCTGCTCGGCGCGGGCGAGGAGCGCTACATGCACGAGCTGACCGCCACCACCCTCGCCGTGATGGGCGAGCAGTACCCCGACCTCAAGAGCGACGCGGCGAACATCCACACCGTGATCGACGCCGAGGAGACCTCCTTCCTCGGCACCCTGCGCACCGGCACCGCGATCTTCGACGCGGCCGTCGAGGAGAACAAGCGCAAGGGCGTCACCGTGCTGGCGGGCGGCCAGGCGTTCCAGCTGCACGACACCTACGGCTTCCCCATCGACCTCACCCTCGAGATGGCGTCCGAGCAGGGCCTCCAGGTCGACGAGGACGGCTTCCGCCGCCTGATGAACGAGCAGCGCCAGCGCGCCAAGGCCGACTCCGCGGCCAAGAAGACCGGCAACGCCGACGTCTCGGTGCTCGGCGAGATGCTCGACCGGGCGGGCCGGGTCGACTTCCTCGGCTACGACCACACCGTCGCCGAGGCGCGGGTGATCGGCCTGCTGGTGGACGGCGCGTCGGTCCCGGCTGCGGGCGCGGGCACCACCGTCGAGGTCGTGCTCGACCGCACCCCCTTCTACGCCGAGGGCGGCGGCCAGCTGGCCGACCAAGGCCTGATCCGCAGCGACGCCTCCCGGGTCGAGATCACCGACGTGCAGTCGCCGTTCGCGGGGCTCATCGTGCACCGCGGCAAGGTCGGCGACGGCGAGATCCGGGTCGGCGACCCGGTGCAGGCCGAGATCGACATCGAGCGGCGCCGGGCGATCTCCCGCAGCCACACCGCGACCCACCTGGTGCACCGCGGCTTCCGCAACGCGCTCGGCGAGACCGCGGCCCAGGCGGGCTCGGAGAACTCCCCGGGGCGGTTCCGCTTCGACTTCACCGCGGCGGGCGCCGTGCCGGCGAGCGTGCTGCGCGACGTCGAGGACGAGGTCAACGCGATCCTGATCAACGACCTGAAGGTCCACGCGTACCACACCTCGCTGAACGAGGCGCGGTCGATGGGCGCGCTGGCGCTGTTCGGCGAGAAGTACGGCGACGAGGTGCGCATCGTCGAGGTCGGCGACTACTCCCGTGAGCTGTGCGGCGGCACCCACGTCGCGAGCTCGGGGCAGCTCGGCCTGGTCAAGGTGCTCGGCGAGTCGTCCATCGGCGCCGGCGTGCGCCGGGTCGAGGCGCTGGTCGGGGTGGACGCGTTCCGCTTCCTCGCCCGGGAGAGCGTGCTGGTGGCCCAGCTCGCCGAGCAGCTCAAGACCCGCCGCGAGGAGCTGCCCGAGCGTGTCGAGGGCATCGTGAGCCGCCTGCGCACCGCCGAGCGCGAGCTTGAGCGCCTGCGCTCGGCCCAGGTGCTCGCGGTGGCGGGGGAGCTCGCCGCCGGCGCTCGCGACATCGGCGGCGTCTCGGTGGTGACCCACCGCGCGCCGGACGGGACTTCGGCCGATGACCTGCGTAAACTCGCTCTCGACGTGCGTGGCAGGTTCCCCGGTGACCGTGCCGCGATGATCGTGATAGCAGGCGTGCCCGCGGACCGCCCCGTCGTGGTAGCCGCGGTCAATGATGCGGGACGCGTCCGGGGACTCAAGGCCGGGCGACTGGTCGGCGTCGCCGCCAAGGCACTTGGGGGTGGCGGTGGCGGCAAGGACGACGTCGCACAGGGCGGCGGCACCCGACCCGAGTCGATCGGCGACGCCCTCACCTCGGTCACCCAGGCCATCCAGGAAACCCTCACCTGACCCACCCCACTCCCATGCCACCCATCACCCGCCTCGCCCCCGGCCACCCCTTCCGGTCCGGGGGCGGGTTCTTTCCGATGACCCACCCCGCCTTCACGTCACCGACCACTCGCCTAGCCCCCGGCCACCCCTTCCGGCCTGGGGGCGGCTTCTTTCCGATGACCCACCCCGCCTTCATGTCACCGACCACCCGCCTCGCCTCCGGCCATCTCTTCCGGCGTGGGGGTGGGTTCTTTCCGAGGGGTTCGCGCTCGGTGCGCTTCGATACCCGCGTGGCGCGGGTGGGCGGGGGAGTGGTGGCGTGAGGCGGGGGGTGCGGGTCGGCGTCGACGTGGGGGCGGTACGGGTCGGGGTGGCCCGTAGTGATCCTTCGGGGGTGCTGGCCACGCCGGTGGAGACGGTGCGGCGGGGGCGGGGGGATCTGAGCCGGCTGGCGGCGATCGTGGCCGAGTACGAGGCCGTCGAGGTGGTCGTCGGGCTGCCCACGTCGTTGTCGGGGCGGGAGAGTCATGCGGCCGTGGCCGCGCGGGAGTTCGCGGTGCGGCTCGCGTCGCGGGTGGCTCCCACGCCGGTCCGCCTGTACGACGAGCGGCTCACCACCGTCTCGGCGCAGCAGGACCTGCGGTCGAGCGGTGTGCGGGCCAAGAACCAGCGTGCCGTCATCGACCAGGCCGCCGCCGTGGTGCTCCTCCAGGCCGCGCTGGACGCCGAACGTGCCTCCGGTGCTCCTCCGGGCGTTCCCGTCCCCCCGCCGGGCGGAGAGCCTGGCCCGGGACCCGCCAAATGACCCGCTCCGCTCCCGAGGACGGCGACGCGGAAGGTGCCGCGCGCGGGATGGACCGTTCCAGTGACGAGGGCGGCCCCGAGCAGGACGGGCTGCTGCGGTTCGACGGTGCCGAGGAGGAGGACGAGGGGCACCGGGCGCGCAGGGGACGGCGTGGGGTGATGATGCTGGTCCTGGGGCTGGGGACCCTGGTGGTGGGGGTGGGGGTCCTGGTCGCGGTGATGGTGTTGCGGCCGTTGCTGGTGCCGGAGGACTTCCAGGGGGGTGGCGCGGGCGCCGTGGTGGTCGAGGTGCCGGTGGGGGTGTCGGCGGGGGAGGTCGGGGACGCGCTGGTCAAGGCCGGGGTGGTGGCCAGCCGGGGGGCTTTCGTGCGGGTGGTGGAGGAGCGGGGGAAGGCGGGCACGCTGCGGCCGGGGAGCTACCGGCTGCGCAGGAAGATGGCCGCGGCGGCGGCGCTGGACCTGATGCTGGAGTCGCGGTCGCGGGTCAGGAAACGCGTGACGGTGCCCGAGGGCCTGCGGGCCGTGGAGACGGTCGCGCGGCTGGCGCAGGGCTCCGGGCTGCCCGCGGCGGAGCTGGCGGCGCTCGCGGCGGCACCGGAAGGGCTCGGGCTGCCGGCGTACGCGGCCGGGAAGGCGGAGGGCTTCCTGTTCCCCGCCACCTACGACGTCGAGCCGAGGACGACCCCGAAGGACCTGATGCGGGCCACGGTGCGGCGCTTCAAGCGCGCCGCCGCCAAGCTGGAGCTGGAGGCGGGCGCGGCCCGGGTGCGGCTGACGCCCCGGCAGGTGGTGGTGCTGGCCAGCATCGTGCAGGCGGAGGGCGGCACGGGCGCCGACTACCCCAAGATCGCGAGGGTCGTCTACAATCGCCTCGCCTCCGGTGCCAAGCTCGAGATGGACAGCACGGTGATGTACGGCCTGGGCAAGCACGGCATCGTGGCGTCACACGCCGAGATCAAGCGCGACACCCCGTACAACACCTACCTGCGTCCCGGGCTGCCTCCCGGTCCCATCGCCAACCCCGGCGAGGCGGCACTCCGTGCGGCGCTTTATCCGGCAAAGGGTGATTGGTACTGGTTCGTCACGGTCGATCCGGCGCGTAGAATCACCAAATTCACTGACAAAGAAAGTGAGTTTGTGAAATTCCGCGAAGAGCTGCACGCCCGTCTGAGGCGGCACTGATGCACGCCGCCCGGCGGGCGCACCCCAGCGGCGCGTCCCCGGGGTCGCACGGCGCCGCGCAGGTCACCTGCGCCCCATGCCCCCCAACCCCGTCATGCCCGGCTTGTCGCACCAATTTACGGCACTGGCTTGACGACGGGCCGCTCCTACCGGGAGATTGGCGAGCGCACCTATGAGCGATCTGGACCTCGACAATCTGCTGGGTGCCGAGGACGACGAGGGTCCCCGGCGCAGGTCTCGCAATTCCCGGACCTCTCGCAGCCGCAGCAGACGGCGCCAGCGACGGCAGCGCCGCAAGGGTTTCGCCGCCTTCCTACTCGCGATGATCATCATCGTCGGGGTGGTCGGCGCGGGCGGATACTTCGGGTTCACCTGGATCCGCGGCCTCACCATCCCCAAGGACTACACCGGCCAGGGCACCGGCGAGGTCATCGTGACCATCAAGCCGGGCCAGTCCGCGACCGAGGTGGCCCAGACCCTGGTCGACCAGGGTGTGGTGGCCAGCGAGCGGGCGTTCGTCAACGCGATCGGCGCCGCCGGCAAGAGCGCGTCCCTCCAGCCGGGCGAGTACAAGCTCCGCAAGGGCATGGCCGCCGTCAACGCGATCCCGCTGCTGGACCCCGAGCGCCGCCTGAAGACCACCCTCACCCTGCGCGAGGGACTGCGCCTCTCCCAGGTCCTGGAGCAGCTGTCCACCGCCACCGGCCGGCCGGTGCGGGAGTTCCAGCGGGCCGCCAAGAACGGCAAGGAGCTCGGCCTGCCCGCGTACGCCAAGGGCAAGCTGGAGGGCTTCGCGTTCCCCGCGACCTACGAGGTCTCGCCCCGCACGCCCCCCGACGAGCTGCTGTCGGGCATGGTGGAGCGGTTCGACCACGCCGCCGAGGAGGCCGACCTGGTCGCGGGCGCGCGGCGGGTGGGCCTCACCCCGCTGCAGGTCGTCACGGTGGCCAGCATCGTCCAGGCGGAGTCGGGCCGGTACGAGGACATGCCCAAGGTCGCCCGGGTCATCTACAACCGCCTGAACCGCACGCCGCCGATGCTGCTCCAGATGGACAGCACGGTGATGTACGGCCTCGGCGAGTACGGCATCGCGGCCACCCACGAGCAGCTGAAGAGCAAGTCGCCGTACAACACCTACGCGCGCGCCGGCCTGCCGCCGGGGCCGATCGGCAACCCCGGGGACCACGCCCTCGAAGCGGCGCTCAACCCGGCCGACGGCCCGTGGCTGTTCTTCGTGACCGTCGACCCCAAGAAGAAGATCACCAAGTTCACCGACTCGGAGAGCGAGTTCCTCCAGCTGGTGGAGGACTTCAACCGCAGCCAGGACGGCGGCTGATGGAGCGGCGTGCCGCCGTGCTCGGATCCCCGATCGCCCACTCGCTGTCCCCGGCGCTGCACCGCGGCGCCTACCAGGCCCTCGGGCTGACCGGATGGCGCTACGACGCCGTCGAGTGCGACGAGGAGCGGCTCCCAGGGCTGCTGGCGGGGATGGGCCCGGAGTGGGCGGGCCTGTCCCTCACGATGCCGCTCAAGCGCGCCGTGCTGCCTCTGCTGGACAGCGTCTCCGAGCTGGCCGTGGCGGTGGGCGGGGTGAACACCGTCGTGTTCTCCGGCGGCGCGCGGCACGGCGAGAACACCGACGTGCACGGCATAGTCCAGGCGCTGGCCGAGAAGGGCGTCACCGCGCCCCGCTCGGCCGCGATCCTCGGCGGCGGCGCCACGGCCGCCTCGGCGCTGGCGGCGCTGCGCGAGCTCGGCCTGCGCGAGGCCCTGCTGGTGGTCCGCGACCGCGCCAGGGCCGGGGAGACCGAGCGGGTCGCCGATCGGCTCGGCGTCGCGCTGACCGTGCGCGCCTTCGCCGGCCTCGGCGCCCTGGACGCCGAGCTGGTGGTGTCCACGCTGCCGCCCGGCGCGGCCGACGAGGTCGCCGCCATGGTGCGCGGCGTCCCCGCGGTGTTCGACGTGGTGTACGCCCCCTGGCCGACCCCCCTGGCCCAGGCGGCGGACGCGGCGGGCGCCACCGTCGTCGGCGGGTACGCCATGCTCGTCCACCAGGCCGTACGCCAGGTGGAGCTGTACACCGGCAGGACCGGCGTCCCCGTCGCCCCGGTGCGCGCGGCGGGCGAGGCCGAGATCCGCCGCCGCGCGGCCCTCGCCCGCTGAACCGACGGCCCGGACCGCATGGCGGGTTCCGCTCCCGGCAGGTGATGCGGCCCGATCCGGCGATGGCGTGCCTACCCCGGATCCCGCGGACGCCCGCCAGGCCGCGGGGTTTTCGGGCGGCGGGGCCTGGACCGGGGGGAATGTTTCGGTCCTGGCGGGGTGTTGTGGTAATGTAGCTGCTTGATCGGTCCGGCATGCCTGCTGGACGCGCAAGCGGAGGTCTCCCTCCCACCTGATCGGCCGCGAGGCCGGCGGGTCAAGGATCACTCCGGATCCTCTCCGGGGGCAGGCGGTCGGCGGATCGCAGGCCCAGTGGCCCCGCATGCGCGACGTGTGGGGCTTTTCGCATGTAATGCGGGATCCCCGGCACGGTCGAGCGACAAGCGGCGTTTGCCAGGCACCTAGGAGGTCCCATCAGCACTGAACCCCGCATCAACGAGCGTATTCGCGTGCCCGAGGTCCGCCTCGTCGGTCCGAACGGCGAGCAGGTCGGTATCGTCTCCATCGGTGATGCGCTGAAGCTGGCCCAGGAGGCCGATCTCGATCTGGTCGAGGTCGCTGCCACGGCCCGGCCGCCCGTGTGCAAGCTCATGGATTACGGCAAGTTCAAGTACGAGTCGGCCATGAAGGCACGCGAGGCGCGCCGCAACCAGGCGCACACGATCATCAAGGAGATCAAACTCCGGCCGAAGATCGACCCGCATGACTACGAGACCAAGAAGGGTCACGTCGTGCGGTTCCTCAAAGCGGGGGACAAGGTCAAGGTCACGATCATGTTCCGTGGACGCGAGCAGTCGCGCCCGGAACTCGGTTTCCGGCTTCTGCAGCGGCTGGCGGAGGATGTCACGGAGCTCGGCTTCGTCGAGTCCCAGCCCAAGCAGGACGGCCGTAACATGATCATGGTGATCGGGCCGCACAAGAAGAAGGCCGAGGCCAAGGCCGAGCGGGCCGCGGCCCGCGCGCGAACCTCCGGTGAGCCGCTTGAGGCGGGAGCACCCGCCCCTGACATGGCCCCGGTCTCGGAGCAAGGGGAATGACCGGTCGCGCCTGACCACGAATAGGCGAGACGCGGCAGGAGACCGTACCGGGTCAAGGCTTACGTCGGCATGCCTCCGACTGGGATAGCTTGGCCCGGGAAATCGGCACGGACGAATGAGGAGAGACGGCTGACATGCCGAAGATGAAGACGCACAGCGGTGCGAAGAAGCGGTTCCGCCTCAGCGGGAGCGGAAAGATCATGCGCCGCCGTGCGAACCGCGCGCACTACAACGAGCACAAGTCGTCCAAGCTGACCCGCCGTCTCGCGCCTGAGGTCGTCATGTCCGCTGCAGACACGAAGAAGATCAAGAAGCTGCTCGGCAAGTAACCGAACCCCCGGGGAGATATCACCATGGCACGCGTTAAGCGGGCGCTCAACGCCAAGAAGAAGCGCCGCGTCGTCCTCGAGCGGGCGAGTGGTTACCGCGGTCAGCGGTCCAGGCTGTACCGCAAGGCCAAGGAGCAGATGCTCCACTCGATGACCTACGCCTACCGTGACCGCAAGGACAAGAAGGGCGCTTTCCGGCGCCTTTGGATCCAGCGGATCAACGCGGCGGCTCGGTCCAACGGCATCACCTACAACCGCTTCATCCAGGGCCTCAAGGCCGCGGGCATCGAGATCGACCGCAAGATGCTGGCCGATCTCGCGGTCAACGACGCGACCGCCTTCGCCGCCCTGGCCGAAGCCGCTCGCAAGGCACTTCCGTCCGACGTCAACGCCCCGGTCGCCAGCTGACCCGCAGGTCACCGAGGCCCCCGACGCCCCGCTGCCCGCCCACCAGCCACCCCACCGTGGCCCGGGCGGCTCGGCGGCGAACCAGGGGCGCACGGCTCGCCCCGGCCACGGCTCGGGCGGCCCGGCAGCAGGACGGCGCGCCGGCAGCGGCCGGCCACCTCTGCTCCACCGAAGGCGACGAGCCAGGCTCACAGGGGGACGGCGCCCACGATGGCGGTCCGGCCGATCGGCCGGCTGTTTCCGGTGCGGCGGGATGTGGCCACGGCGAAGCAGGCGCGGCCGGCAGGCGGCGTGGGCCGCGACAATACGTCAGGTGAACGGCTCGTTCTTTCGGGAGCGGGTCGTTCGCTCGTTTCCGTGCCGTCCGGTGCGGGCAGTCCAGGGGGGCAGATGGCTGGGTCCGAGTTGACCAACGTCAAGTCTCCGCGGGTCAAGGCGGCCAAACGCCTGGCCAAGCGGGCGTTCCGGGAGCGGGATCGGGCGTTCCTCGCGGAGGGGCCGCAGGCGGTGCGGGAGGCGCTCGCGTCGCCGGGGGTCGTCACCGAGCTGTTCACCACGGCCGAGGCCGAGGTCCGGCACGCCGACCTGGTGGAGGCGGCGCGGGCGGCCGGGGTGCCGGTCTTCGGGGCCAGCGGCGAGGTGATGGCCGAGCTGGCGCAGACGGTGACGCCCCAGGGGGTGCTGGCGGTGTGCCGGTTCGTGCACGTGCCGCTCGCCGAGGCCGTCCCGGACGGCACCGAGCTGGTCGCCGTGCTCACCCACGTGCGGGACCCGGGCAACGCGGGCACGGTGCTGCGCACGGCGGACGCGGCGGGCGCGGGAGCAGTGGTGTTCACCGACGCCTCGGTGGACCCCTACAACGGCAAGTGCGTGCGGGCCAGCGCCGGGAGCCTGTTCCACCTCCCCGTGGTCACCGCCGCCCCGGTGGCCGCCACCGTCGCCCACCTGAAGAGCGCCGGGCTGCGCGTGCTGGCCGCCGACGGCGCCGGTACGAACACCCTGGACGACGTCGACCTGTCCGGCCCCGCGGCCTGGCTGTTCGGCAACGAGGCCTGGGGCCTGCCCAAGGAGGTCCTCGACCTGGCCGACGAGGTCGTCCGCGTCCCCGTCTACGGCCGCGCCGAGAGCCTCAACCTGGCCACGGCCGCCGCCGTCTGCCTCTACGCCTCCGCCCGCGCCCAGCGCACCGCCCCGGCCAACGGCCCCGCCGCCCGCTGAACGTCCCCCTCAGGTGAGCGGCGTCCGGATCGTCCGGATCGTGCCGTCGGACACGCGGCGAAAGGGCTCGCGGGGCATGGCAAGATCGTTCGGGCACAGGCGGGGGAGCGGGCACGCCGAGGGCGTCCTGATCGTTCATCCGTTCGGAACGTGACAGGTGTGGGGGCCCCCTTAGGGGTGGCCGGATTCCCGGCCGCGGGGGGTCGCGGGGGGCGGGCAAGGGCTGCCGTCCGGTGTGGGAAACCCGCTATTGTCGGCCCTGTAGTCGTCGAGGAGGCGTTGTGCACGGCGGATCGACCCAGCGGCGGGGTGCCGACGCCGCGTGCTCGATTCCGGTGGACGAGCTCCCCGACGGCGTGGTGGTCATCGACCACCACGGTCAGGTGGTCGCGGTCAACCGCGCCGCCTGCAGGCTGACCGGCGTCGTCGCCGACCACACGGTCGGCAAGCACTTCCCCGACGTGCTCCCGTTCCGGGACAACGACGGGCGCGACTGGTGGAAGTGGCTGGACGCCTACCGCGGCCTGCGCATCCGAACCCGCCAGCCCGAGCGCTCCCTGTACCTCCCCGGCGGCCAGGAGCTGCTGGTGGCCGCGCGCTTCGTGCGCAGGCCCGAGCGCGGCGGCGAGGTCGTCCGCGTCGTGGTCACCCTGCGCGGCGCCGCGGCCCGCGCCAGGCTGGAGCGCAGCCGCGCCGACCTGGTCTCCACGGTCGCCCACGAGCTGCGGTCCCCCCTGACCAGCGTCAAGGGCTTCACCGCCACCCTCCTCGCCAAGTGGGAGCGCTTCACCGACGACCAGAAGCGCGTGATGCTGGAGACGGTGAACTCCGACGCCGACCGCGTCACCCGCCTGATCACCGAGCTGCTCGACGTCTCACGCATCGAGTCCGGCAGGCTGCGGGTGCACCGCCAGGTCGTCGACGTCCCCGCCCGGGCCCGTAAGATCATCGAAGGCCGGGTGGCCGCGGGCGACCCCGGCGACCGTTTCGTCCTGGACGTGCGCGGCGACCTCCCCGAGATGTGGCTCGATCAGGACAAGATCGACCAGATCCTGGGCAACCTGCTGGAAAACGCGGTGCGCCATGGGCGCGGTACGGTGACGATAGTGGTGGAGCCCATCGAGTGGGGAGTTGCCGTGTCCGTGCGTGATCAGGGCGAGGGTGTCGCACCCGAGCTGGTCTCGCGCGTCTTCCGGCAGTTCTGGCGCGGCAACGCGCGCCGCCGCGGCGGCACCGGCCTCGGCCTGTTCATCGTCAAGGGGCTCGTGGAGGCGCACGGCGGCACGATCATCGTGCAGCGGGCGCCCGGCGGCGGCGCGGAGTTCCGATTTACCATGCCCGCCGGCACTCCCGACTTCGCCTGACCAGGCGCGGGCCGGGACACCGGGGGGCCGCCCCACCTCGGCCGCGGCCATCGTGTCGTGCGGCCGCACTAGAATCGTGCCCGCTCAAGCCCTGGATACGGAGCTCAGTCTTGTCGAACACCTATGACCCGGTCGAGGTGACACCGTTGCACGCCGACGAGGTGGCGCGCATGGAGGCCGAGGCCATCGCCGCCATCGAGGCCGCCGCCGACCTCGACGCGCTGAAGCAGGCGCGGCTGGCCCACTCGGGCGACCGCTCGCCCATCGCGCTGGCCAACCGCGAGATCGGCGCCCTGCCGCCCCAGGCCCGCGCCGAGGCGGGCAAGCGCATCGGCGCGGCCCGCAAGGCCATCGGCGAGGCGCTGTCCGCCCGGCAGGCCACGCTGGTCGCCGAGCGCGACGAGCGCGTGCTGGTGGAGGAGACCGTCGACGTCACCCTCCCCTGGGACCACGCCCCGCTCGGCGCCCGCCACCCGCTGACCACCCTGCAGGAGCGCATGGCCGACGCGTTCGTCGCCATGGGCTACGAGGTGGCCGAGGGCCCCGAGCTGGAAGGGGAGTGGTTCAACTTCGACGCGCTGAACATCGCGGCCGACCACCCCGCCCGCTCCGAGCACGACACCTTCTTCGTCGAGTCGGTCGACTCGGGCATGGTGCTGCGCACCCAGACGTCCCCGGTGCAGGTCCGCGCGCTGCTGGCCCGCGAGCTGCCGGTGTACGTGATCTCGCCGGGCAAGGTCTTCCGCACCGACGAGCTGGACGCCACCCACACCCCGGTGTTCCACCAGCTGGAGGGCCTGGCGATCGACGAGGGCCTCACGATGGCCCACCTGAAGGGCACGCTGGACCGCTTCGCCGAGGTGATGTTCGGCGAGGGCATCATGACCCGGTTCCGGCCCAACTACTTCCCGTTCACCGAGCCGTCCGCCGAGATGGACCTCCGCTGCTTCGTGTGCCGGGGCTCCTCGGCGGTGCCGGGCAACCCGCCGTGCCGCACCTGCAAGTCCGAGGGCTGGATCGAGTGGGGCGGCTGCGGCATGGTCAACCCGCGGGTGCTGGTGGCCTGCGGCGTGGACCCCTCGCGCTACAGCGGTTTCGCGTTCGGCATCGGCGTGGAGCGCACGCTGATGTTCCGCCACAACGCCGAGGACATGCGTGACATGGTCGAGGGAGACGTGCGCTTCACGCTCCCGTTCGGTATGGAGGCCTGATGAAGTTCCCGCTCTCCTGGCTGCGGGAGTACGTCGACCTGCCCGCCGTCACCGCCCACGAGGTCGCCGACCGGCTGACCGCCGCCGGGCTCAAGCTGGAGTCGATCGAGTCGGTCGGCTACGAGATCAAGAACGTCGTGGTCGGCGAGGTCCTGTCCGTCGAAGAGCTCACCGGCTTCAAGAAGCCCATCCGCTACTGCTCGGTCGAGGTCGGCGAGGCCGCTCCCCGCTGGGTCATCTGCGGCGCGAGCAACTTCGCGGTGGGTGACCGGGTGCCGGTCGCGCTGCCCGGCGCGGTGCTGCCCGGCGGGTTCGAGGTCGGCTCCCGCAAGACCTACGGCCACGTGTCGGACGGCATGATCTGCTCGGCCCGCGAGCTCGGCGTCGGCGACGACCACGCCGGCATCATGATCCTGCCCCCGGACACCCCGCTCGGCGCGGACGTGGTCGAGCTGCTCGGCCTGCGCGACGACGTCATCGAGCTGGAGATCACCCCCGACCGCGGGTACGCCCTGTCGATCCGCGGGGTGGCCCGCGAGACGGCCACCGCCTTCGGGGTGTCCTGGCGCGACCCGGCCGACGTGGAGCCGCCGTCGTCCGACGACGAGTCCCACCCGGCCGCGATCGAGGACCCCACGGCGTGCGACCGCTTCGTGCTGCGCACGGTGTCCGGCCTCGACCCCGCCGCCGAGACCCCGATGTGGATGCAGGTCCGGCTGATCCGCGCGGGCATGCGCCCGGTGTCGCTGGCCGTCGACGTGACCAACTACCTCATGATCGAGCTCGGCCAGCCGCTGCACGCCTTCGACCGCTCCCGGCTCAGCGGGCCCGTCGTGGTGCGCAGGACCCGGCCGGGGGAGACGCTGGAGACCCTCGACCACGTGACGCGCGAGCTTCACCCCGAGGACATCCTGATCACCGACTCCTCCGGGCCGATCTCCATGGCCGGCACCATGGGCGGCCTCGCCACCGAGATCACCGCCGCCTCGACCGACCTGGTGATCGAGGCGGCCCACTTCTCGGCGAGCGGCACCGCCCGTATGTCGCGCCGGCACAACCTCGTCAGCGAGGCCTCCCGCCGGTTCGAGCGCGGCGTCGACCCCGAGCTGCCGCTGTACGCGTCGTGGCGCGCGGTGCAGATGCTGGTGGCCTTCGGCGGCGCGGCGGCCGAGCCGGGCGTCACCCACGCCTTCGCCGACACCGAGCCCCCGTCGATCACCATCCCGGCCGACCACCCCGACCGCGTGGCGGGCGTGTCCTACGGCAGGGACGTCGTGGTGCGGCGCCTGGAGCAGGTCGGCTGCACCGTCGTGACCGGCGAGCGGTCCCCTGGCGAGGCGGCCGTCCCCGCCGACCTGCTGGAGCCGTCCGGCCCCGGCCGGGCCGAGACGCTCACCGTGACGCCGCCGTCGTGGCGGCCCGACCTCACCGACCCCAACGACCTCGCCGAGGAGGTCATCCGGCTGGAGGGGTACTCCCACCTGCCGTCGGTGCTGCCGAAGGCCCCCGCGGGGGCCGGGCTGACCGCCGCGCAGCGGCTGCGCCGCCGGGTGGGCCGCGCGCTGGCCGCCGCCGGGTACGTCGAGACGCTGGCCTACCCGTTCATGGGGACCCGCGACCTCGACGGGCTCCAGCTCCCGGCCGACGACCCCCGGCGCCGGGCCTCGCGGCTGGCCAACCCGCTCAGCGAGGACGAGCCGTTCATGCGGACCACCCTGCTGCCCGGCCTGCTGAAGACCCTGGTCCGCAACGTCGGGCGCGGGTTCCCCGACGTGGCGCTGTTCGAGTCCGGCCTGGTCTACCGGCCCGAGCCGGGCGCCCCGGCCACCGCGCCGGTGCTCGGCGTGGACCGCAGGCCCACCGACGAGGAGCTGGCGGGCATCACCGCGGCGCTGCCCCGGCAGCCGCTGCGGGTGGCCGGCGTGCTGGCCGGAGAGCGGGAACGCTCGGGCTGGTGGGGCGCCGGGCGCCCGGCCTCCTGGGCGGACGCCGTCGAGGCCGCCCGTACCGTGGCCCGCGAGGCGGGGGTGCCCCTCACCGTGCGGGCCGACCGGCACGAGCCGTGGCACCCCGGGCGGTGCGCCGCCCTGTACGCGGGGGACACCCTGGTCGGCCACGCCGGCGAGCTGCACCCCCGGGTGGTGGAGGCGTACGGCCTGCCGCCGCGCACCGCCGCGATGGAGCTGGAGCTGACCGCCCTGGAGGCGGTGCTGCCCGGCCCGGTGGAGGCTGTGCCGGTGTCGGGGTACCCGGTGGCCACCCAGGACGTCGCGCTGGTCGTCCCGGCCGACGTGCCGGTCGCCGGGGTGGAGGCGGCGCTGCGCGAGGGCGCGGGCGAGCTGCTGGAGTCGATCCGGCTGTTCGACGTGTACACCGGCGCCCAGGCGGGCGAGGGCCGCAAGTCCCTGGCCTACACGCTGCGGTTCCGCGCGCCCGACCGCACCCTCACCGTCGAGGAGACCACCGCGGCCCGCGACGCCGCGGTGGCCGTGGCCGGCGAGCGCACCGGCGCCCAGCTGCGCGGCGCCTGACGAAGCCCTGAGGGCGGCGGCGGACCCGTTCCGCCGCCGCCCTTCCGGCGTCAGCGGGAGTACGCCTCCATCTCGTACAGCGAGTACCCGTAGGACGTGCCGCGCCGCACGCCCTGCATGCGGACGTACCGGGTGTTCACCGGGGCGAACGTCACGTTGTCCACGCCGCCATCCCCGGTGGTGGTGGAGTACACCGTCGTCCAGGCCGACCCGTCGTTGGACACCTGCACGTTGTACGCCGCCCCGTAGGCCGACTCCCAGCGCAGGATCACCCGGGACACCGGCTTGGCCGACCCGAGGTCCACCTGCAGCCACTGGTTGTCGCTGTAGCTGCTGGACCACCGGGTGGACGACGGGTCGCCGTCGATCGCCTTGGCCGCCGTGTGCGAGGTCAGCAGCTGCACGCTGGACGCCCGCGCCGACCCGGCCTGCGCCAGGTTGCCGACCGGGTCGCCGCGGTGCGCCGGGAACGACACGACCTGCTGGTACGTCGGCCGGTTCTGCCACGAGATCAGCGACTGCTTGATCCCGCCGAGCGGCGAGTGCTGGATGGCGTCCGCGCACCACTGGTCGCCCGCCGCGCACACGTCGTCGCCGGGGTAGGTCGTGGCCGCGGGCTCGGCCAGCGCCGCGGACAGGCTGTCCAGCAGCACCGCCCGGCAGCCGGCCACGGTGCCGTCCCCGCAGTACCTGGCGGGCAGCGGCCCGGCCACCGGGTCGCCGAGCACGGACCGCAGGTCCTTGCTGACGTAGCCCCACCAGCCGTACTGGAACGCCGACCCCTTGTGCGCCTGCGCCTCGTTGGCGGAGGTGGGCTGGCCCGCGGAGTCACCCTGCTGGTGCCCGGACGGCGACTCGTTGACCTGCAGGGCGGCCACCAGCGACTGGTACAGGCCGTCGCCGAGACCCGCCCGGAACTGCGCCCGCACCAGCTTCGGCCACCAGGCGTCGAACGCCCGGATGGCGTCGGCGTGCGCGTACGCCTTGCTCCCCGGGGTGGTCTCCAGCCGCTTGTTCCCCGAGGTGTTCCACGCCGACAGCCGGGACACCGCCGCCGACAGCGCCGGATCGGTCACCGGGGCGCTGCCGATGACCCGCAGCAGCAACGGCAGCACCTTCTGGCCGCGCAGGTCGGTGACGGCCGCCTCCGCCATGATCTTCACGGTGCCGGCCTTGTCGAGCTTGCCCGCCCCGGCCAGCGCCGCCTTGACCGGCGCGTCCAGCAGGTCCACGCGGTGCACCGGCCCGAAGCTGAAGTTGCCGTCCGCGGCGCCGTAGTCCTTGGCCTGCTTGTTGTTCCAGCTGACCAGGTAGTCCTGCGACGCGGTCTGCGGATGGGTGGACGGCGCCGTGTACGTCGCGGTGTTGGTGGCCGGGTCGTGGCCCGCCCACTCGTGCGCCGCGTCGGCCGTCATCGGCAGGCTCGGGTCGGCCACCGCCGGGCGGACCGGGACGTTGCCCGACATGAAGTACGCGGCCTGGCTGGAGTTCACGTAGAACCAGTTGAACGCGAACCCGATGGTGGACGCCGAGGCGGTGAACGCCGCCGCGTCGCCCATCTGCGCCGGGTCGTTGAACATCTGGAACCCGATCGCCGAGTCGGCCTCGTGCTTGTAGGTGGACCGCAGGCTGGTGTACGCGGTCGGCTGCCCGCCGACGGTGCCGCGCCAGGTGACCAGGCCGTACTTGGTGCGCTTGATCACCAGGTCGTACGAGCCCTGCGGCGTGGAGTCGGCGACGTTCGGCCGCCAGGAGTTGGTCTTCCTCAGCGTCTCCATCGCGGTGCAGGTGCCGTGGTAGAGGTAGTGGTCGGAGTCGACGGTGGCGGTGCCGCCCGCTGGGTCGCACAGCCGCACCGCGTAGGTGTCGGTGATGTCCTGCCCGGCGGAGGTGGCGCTCCAGGCGTAGTCGGTGCCCCGGCCGAGCAGCACGTACAGGTTGAGCCCGGAGAAGGCCACGCCGCGCGCCCGGATGCCGGGCCCGGACAGCTCCTGCAGCATCAGCAGCTGCGGCGCGAAATAGCCGGTCTGCGGCCCGAACACCGCGATCGGGTGCCCGGTGGACGACTCGGCCGCCGAGATCACCACGGCGTTGGACATGCCCGGCTTGGAGTTGTCCACCAGCAGGCCGTCCATCACGCCCTTGGCCGAGGACGCCGACGCGGGCGTGGTCGCCGACCCGCTCTCGTTCTGGGTGATGTCCACCGGCCCGGTGGTGGCCGGGTCGGGCAGCACGACCCCGGTGGCGCCGGGCGCGGCGCCGAACGGGAAGCTCTGGCCGTTGTGCAGGGTCAGCGTGGTCTCCGGGTCGTTCTGCGACCGGAACGCCGCCCACGCCTGGTCGCCCGCCGCGGTGCCGTACCGGGCCCGCGCGGCGACCCTGGCCAGCGCGGACCGCATCTCCGCGCCGCCGCCCCCGCCGAACAGGCCGCCGATCACACCGGCCACCGCGATCAGGTCGGTCATGGTGAAGTCCACCGGGCCGCCCGCGTTGGTGATGGCGTCCAGGTGCCCGGTCAGCACGTACTCGCCGGGGCAGTTGCGGTCGGCCATGCAGCGGTCGATGTAGGCGTTGATCCCGGCGATGTAGTCGCGCACGTCGTCGTACAGCTGCGCGCCGCGCGGCCCCGAGTCGCGCAGGCGGTCGATCTGGGCCTGGAGGTCGGCCTCGGTGTAGGGGGAGTTGAGCCAGACGCTCTGCTCCAGCGCCCGGTTGCCGGGGGCGCCGCCGGCGAACGGCGTCAGCTCGCCCCGGCCGACGTGCCGCATCAGGTCCATCAGCCACAGCCGGTCCTGCGCCCCGGCGTACCCGGCGCCGAACATGGTGCCCGTACGGGTGGTGCCGGTGATGTGCGGCACTCCGGTGGCGCGGTCCCTGACGATGGTGACGTCGGCGCGCGGGCTGACGGTGCTCTCCGCCTGCCCGGCGGGCACGCCGAACGACGCGTCGTTGAAGAACCGGGCGATCTGGTCGCCGGTCAGGCCCGTGTAGCCGGAGATGAGGTCTGCGTACCTGCCGAGCTGGTCGCCGGCGTGGCGGGGCATCGTGCCGAGCGCCTGGTTGGCCAGGATCTCGACGAGGGTGGCGTTGCCGTTCTGCCCCGGCGGCAGCACGTCCGCGCACTCGCCGACGCAGTAGTCGTCCGGCGTGTAGTAGGTGGCCGCGGAGGCGGGCACGACGGGGGATGCCAGCGTGACGACCACCAGAGCCGAGGCCACGGTGAGCGCCCGCCGGAGGCGTGCGTGCATGGGAGGACCCCCAAGAACATGAGGCGTGCTCGAATCTTGGGAGGAACATACGTCCGCGCCAACACCGGATCAATGGCCGATGTGCGTAAATCCCCAGATGTCCTGACTCGATGTCAACCGCGATGCCCGGACCTGCGGAGACCCGTATCAGGGGTCCCCGCGGGCCCGGCACGTTCACGGCGTCCCGGCGGTCACACGCCGAGCCGCGCCGAGGCGAGGGCGGTGCCCTCCACCCGTGCGGCGATCTTGGCGAACGCGATCTCCCGGGAGGTCGAGGTGTCGTCGGCGAACGGGGAGAAGCCGCAGTCGTCGCAGGTACCGAGCCGCTCCACCGGCAGGTGGCGGGCGGCGGCCAGCACCCGGTCGCGCACCTGCTCCGGCGTCTCCACCTGCGGGTCGATCGGGTCGGTGACGCCGACGAACACGGTGGCTCCCGGCGGCAGGTGGGCGGCGACGATCTCCAGCACCCGGTCGGGCTCCGGCTCGCTCGCCAGCTGGACGTAGAAGTTGCCCGCGCGCAGTCCGAACAGCTTGGGCAGCAGACCCGCGTAGTCGACGTCCGCGCTGTGCGTGGAGTCCTGGTCGCCGCCCGGGCAGGTGTGCACGCCGATGCGGGCGCGCTCGGCCTCGGTGAACCGGTCGAGCACCAGGTTGTTCAGCGCGACGAAGTCGTCCAGCAGGCCGCCGCTCGGATCGAGCTTCAGCGACAGCCGTCCCTCGGTGAAGTCGAGCTGCACCACGTGCGCCCCGGCGTCCAGGCAGCCGCGGATGTCGGCCTCGGCCTCGGCGAGCAGGTCGTCGACGAACGCCTTGCGGGGATAGCCCTCGATGCCGTCCGCCGGGTACAGCAGGCTCAGCGCGGACGGCGCGATGACGGCCTGCTTGACCGGCAGGGCGGTGTGCTCGCGCGCGGCGCGCAGATAGGCGTCGGCGTGCACCTGGTAGCGGAACGGCCCGGCGGTCAGCCGCGGCAGCTGCCGGGTGTGGCCGTCGGCGAACGGGATGACCGCGCCGTCGGGGGCGAGGCCGGCCATGCCGGTGATGGGATAGGTGGCGAAACTCGGCTTGGACTGCTCGCCGTCCACCAGGACGGGGCAGCCGATGGCCTCGAGTCTGCTGATCGTGTCGGCGACCGCCGCGGCCTGCGCGGCGGCGAGCTCGGTCTCCCCGCCGCCGGACATGGCGGCGAGGAGGGCGGGGGGTCGGGGGATGCTGCCGATCGGTTCGGTCGGGATGCCCATGGCAGCAGCCTAGATAACGATCTGTTGGCCATCAATGATCTGTGGGTGGCCGGAGGAGGACCGGGGTTCCTGGAGTCACAACCCCAGGGTCTCCTTGCGCAGATGCGTCTTGAGGATCTTGCCGCCGGGGTTGCGCGGCAGCTCGGCCTCGCGGAACCAGAACCTCACCGGGATCTTGAACGGCGCCAGGGTGCCGCCGAGGAACGCCCTGAGCTCCTCCCCGGTCGCGGACGTGCCCTGCTTGAGGCGGACCACCGCGCCCACCTGCTCGCCGAACTCGTCGTCCGGGATGCCGATCACCGCGACGTCGTCGACGGCCGGGTGCTCGTACAGCGCGGCCTCCACCTCGGCGCAGTAGACGTTCTCCCCGCCCCTGATCAGCATGTCCTTGGCCCGGTCGACGATGAAGACGTAGCCCTCCTCGTCCACCCTGGCGAGGTCGCCGGTGTGCAGCCACCCGCCGACGAAGGTCTGCGCGGTCTCCTGCGGCCGGTTCCAGTACCCCGCGATCACGCCGGGCCCGCGCACGCACAGCTCGCCGACCCCGCCCACCGGCACCTCGTGGCCGAGCGGGTCGCGGATCTCCACGTCGCAGACGGCGACCGGCAGGCCGACGCTGTCCGGCCGGGACAGGTAGCCGGGGCCGCCGTTGAAGATGGCCAGCGCGGTCGTCTCGGTCATGCCGTACCCGTTGGACGCCTGCCGCTTCGGCAGCTGGTCGCCGATGCGCTCCAGCAGCTTGGGCGGGGCGGGCGCGCCGCCGTAGCTGATCCCGCCGAGGCTGGAGATGTCGTACTTGTCGAAGTCGGGGTGGGAGAGCAGCTGCCAGGCGCTGGTCGGCACGCCGGTGATGATGGTGATCTTCTCCCGCTCGATGAGCCGCAGCGCCTGCCCGGCGTCCCAGCGGTACATCAGCACCAGCCCGCCGCCGGTGAACATGGCGGGCAGCATGACGGCGAAGCAGCCGGTGACGTGGAACAGCGGCACGGCCAGCAGGATGATCCGCCGCCCGCCCGCCGCCGTGGCGGGGTCCTTGCCCGCCATGGCCACGCTGCGCAGGGTGGAGTAGGCGACCGTCATCGGCGCCTGGCCGAGGTTGCGGTGGCTGGCCAGCGCGCCCTTGGGGTTGCCGGTGGTGCCGGAGGTGTAGAAGATCGTCGCCGGGTCCTCCGGGCCGATCTCCGCCGGCGGCAGCGTGACGTCGCCGCCCGGCTCGCCGATCACCTCGGCCAGGTCCCCGGCCCCCGGCGGCAGCTCCCCGGCGGGCCGGGTGACGATCAGCGCGGCGGGGCTGTCGCGCAGCCGCTCGGCCCGCTCGCCGTCGGCGATGACCACCTTGGCCCCGGAGTCGCGCACGCCGTACTCCAGCTCGGGCGCGGTCCACCAGGCGTTGAGCGGCACGGCCACCGCGCCGATCGCCAGCACGGCGGAGAACGAGACCACCCATTCGGGGTAGTTGCGCATGGCGATGGCCACCCGGTCACCCTTGCCGACGCCGTAGTCCCCGGCCAGGCGGGTGGCCAGCGCCGCCGACCGGCGGTAGTGCTCCTCGTAGGTGATCCGCTCGTCCTCGTACACCAGGAACACCTGCTCGCCGTGGCCGCGGCTGCTCTCCAGCATGGCCCGGTAGGTGGCGGGCGCGTGTTTCCACGTCCTGACGTGCACGCCGCGGATCTCGACCTCGTCCATCTCGAAGAGCTGGCCCGGGCCGGTGAGCATCGCCAGGACCTGGTCGTGAGTGACAGTCATACGCGGTTGACTCCCGGGTCGTGAGTGGTTGCCGGTGCCTCACCGCCGAGGATACCGACCGGTTGGTACGCACAACAGAGGCTTCTTCCGTTTCTACCCGTCCGCGGCCTGCCGCACTTGCATGAAGATTCTTGGTGATGCATACTCACTCGGTAACAAAAAGCATGAGGGTGGACGCATGCGCAGACGGGGGTAGGGATGATGAAGGCGGCGGTCGCCGGGGCCAGCGGATACGCCGGAGGCGAGCTGCTTCGCCTCCTCCTCGGCCACCCGGCGATCGAGATCGGCGCGCTCACCGCGGGAGCCAGCGCCGGCAGCGTGCTCGGCGCGCACCAGCCCCACCTTCCCGCGCTGGCCGATCGCACGCTCCAGGAGACCACCCCGGAGACGCTCGGCGGCCACGACGTGGTCTTCCTGGCCCTGCCGCACGGCCGCTCCGCCGCCGTCGCCGAGAAGCTCGGCGAGGGCACTCTGGTGGTCGACTGCGGCGCCGACTTCCGCCTGGCCGACCCCGCCGCGTGGACGGCCTTCTACGGCGGCACCCACGCCGGCACCTGGCCGTACGGCCTGCCCGAGCTGCCCGGCCGGCGCGAGGTGCTGCGCGGCGCCCGGCGGATCGCGGTGCCCGGCTGCTACCCCACCTCGGCCACCCTCGCGCTGTTCCCGGCGTTCGCGGCGGGCCTCGCCGAGCCGGACGTCGTCGTGGTCGCCGCCAGCGGCACCTCGGGCGCCGGGCGCGACCCCAAGCCCCACCTTCAGGGCAGCGAGGTCATGGGCTCGGCGACCGCCTACGGCGTCGGCGGGGTCCACCGCCACACCCCCGAGATGGAGCAGAACCTCTCCCAGGTCGCGGGCAGGCCGGTCACGGTGTCCTTCACCCCGGTCCTCGCCCCCATGAGCCGCGGCATCCTCGCCACCTGCACCGCCCCGGCCGTGCCCGGCCTCACCGCGGCCGCGCTGCGCGAGGCGTACGCGGCGGCGGTCAAGGACGAGCCGTTCGTGCGGCTGCTGCCCGAGGGCACCTGGCCCGCCACCGCGATGACCCTCGGCGCCAACACCGCCGCGCTCCAGGTGACGCTGGACGAGCGCGCGGGGCGCGTCGTCGCCGTCATCGCCATCGACAACCTGACCAAGGGCACCGCGGGCGGGGCGGTGCAGAGCGCCAACCTCGCCCTCGGCCTGGCAGAAGAACTCGGCCTTCCTCTCAATGGAGTAGCCCCGTGAGTCAGCCCCGTCCCCACACGGCAACCGCCCCCCTCACCCGCGACGGGGGTGAGCGGGCATGAGTGTCACCGCCCCCCTCGGGTTCCGCGCGGCAGGCGTCCCGGCCGGCCTGAAGTCCGGCGGCGCCCGCGACCTGGCCCTGGTCGTCAACGACGGCCCCTCCCGGGCCGCGGCCGGGGTGTTCACCCGCAACCGCGTCAAGGCCGCGCCGGTCCTGTGGTCCGAGCAGGTCCTCACCGGCGGCCGGGTCAAGGCCGTCGTGCTCAACTCCGGCGGCGCCAACGCCTGCACCGGCCCGATCGGCTTCCAGGACACCCACGCCACCGCCGAGAAGGTCGCCGCCGTCCTCGGCGACTCCGCCGGCGAGGTCGCCGTCTGCTCCACCGGCCTGATCGGCGAGCGGCTGCCCATCGACGCCCTGCTCGCCGGCATCGACGACGTGGCCTCCCAGCTCACCCGGGACGGCGGCCTGGCCGCCGCCGACGCCATCCGCACCACCGACACCGTCACCAAGATCGCCTTCCGGCGCGGCAGCGGCTACATGGTGGGCGGCATGGCCAAGGGCGCCGGCATGCTCGCCCCCGCCATGGCCACCATGCTCAGCGTCATCACCACCGACGCCGACGTGTCCGCCGCCGAGCTGGACCGCGTGCTGCGCCGCGCCGTCTCCGTCACCTTCGACCGGCTCGACACCGACGGCTGCATGTCCACCAACGACACCGTGCTGCTGCTCGCCAGCGGCGCCGCCGCGGTGTCCCCCGACGCCGCGGAGTTCGAGAAGCGGGTCACCGAGGTCTGCGCCGACCTCGCCAGGCAGCTCCTGGTGGACGCCGAGGGCGCCACCAAGGCCATCGCCATCGAGGTCGTCGGCGCCGCCCACGAGGACGACGCCGTGACCGTCGGCCGCGCCGTCGCCAGGTCCAGCCTGCTCAAGTGCGCCATCCACGGCGAGGACCCCAACTGGGGCCGCGTGCTGTCCGCCGTCGGCACCACCGACGCGGTCTTCGAGCCCGGCCGCGTCAACGTCGCCATCAACGGCATCTGGGTCTGCCGGGCCGGCGCCGCCGGCGACGACCGCGCCAAGGTCGACCTGCGGCCCCGCGACGTCACCATCACCATCGACCTGTCGGCCGGGACGCGCTCGGCGACCGTGCACACCACGGACCTCACCGCCGACTACGTCCACGAGAACTCGGCGTACTCCACATGAGCGCGGACACCGGCACCGACATCGGGGCACACGCCAAGGCGGCCGTGCTGATCGAGGCGCTGCCCTGGCTGCGGCGCCTGCGCGGCCAGACCGTCGTGGTCAAGTACGGCGGCCACGCCATGACCGACGACGCGCTGCGCCACGGCTTCGCCGACGACATGGTGTTCCTGCTGCACGCCGGCCTGCGGCCGGTGATCGTGCACGGCGGCGGCCCGCAGATCAACGCCCAGCTCGACCGGCTCGGCATCGCGTCCACCTTCACCGCCGGGCTGCGGGTCACCACGCCCGAGGCCATGCAGGTGGTCCGCATGGTGCTGGTCGGCCAGGTCAACCGCGACGTCGTCGGCGCGATCAACCGGCACGGCCCGTTCGCGGTCGGCATGTCCGGCGAGGACGCCCGCCTGTTCACCGCCGAGCGCAAGCACGCCGAGGTGGACGGCGAGAAGATCGACATCGGCCAGGTCGGCGAGATCGTCGAGGTGGAGCCCGGCGCCGTGAAGGCCCTGCTGGACAACGGCCGCATCCCGGTGGTGTCCTCGGTCGCCCGCGGCGAGGACGGCGAGGTCTACAACGTCAACGCCGACACCGCCGCCGCCGCGCTGGCCGTCGCGCTCGGCGCCGCCAAGCTCGTCATGCTCACCGACGTCGAGGGCCTGTACGCCCAGTGGCCGGCCCCCGGCGACGGCGAGCCGGCGCAGGTGATCAGCCGGGTGACCGCCGGGGAACTGGCCGCCATGCTGCCCGGCCTGTCCAGCGGCATGGTGCCCAAGATGGAGGCGTGCCTGGCCGCCGTCACCGGCGGCGTGCCGCGCGCCCACGTGCTGGACGGCCGGGTGCCGCACTCGGTGCTGCTCGAGGTATTCACGGACGAGGGGATCGGAACCATGGTGCTCCCGGAGGTGCAATCGTGAACACGAACGACCCCGCCGATCTGCGGGCCCGGCACGCCGCCGCGTTCATGCCCAACTACGGCGTGCCACCCGTGGCGCTGGTGCGCGGCGAGGGCGCCTACGTCTGGGACGAGGCCGGCGCCCGCTACCTCGACCTGATCGCCGGCATCGCGGTCAGCTCGCTCGGCCACGCCCACCCCGCGCTGGCCGAGGCCGTGTCCCGGCAGGTGGCCACGCTCGCCCACAGCTCCAACCTTTTCGTCAACGAGCCCGAGGTGCTGCTCGCCGAGCGGCTGCTCGGCCTGCTCGGCGCCCCCGGCAGGGTCTTCCTCGCCAACTCCGGCACCGAGGCCAACGAGTGCGCCCTCAAGCTCGTCCTCAAGCACGGCGGCGCCACCGGCCGCGGCTACGTCGTCGCCGCCGAGAACGGCTTCCACGGCCGCACCCTCGGCGCCCTGTCGCTCACCGGCAAGGCGTCCATCCGCGACCAGTTCGGCCCGTTCCCCATCGACGTGCGCTTCGTTCCTTACGGCGACGCCGACGCGCTCAAGCAGGCCGTCACCGGCGAGTGCGCCGGGGTGTTCCTGGAACCCACCCAGGGCGAGGCCGGCGTCGTGCCGCCGCCCGCCGGGTACATGACCGCCGCCCGCGAGATCTGCGACGCCACCGGCGCCCTGCTGGTGCTCGACGAGATCCAGTCCGCGATCGGCCGCACCGGCCACTGGTTCGCCCACCAGCACGACGGCATCGTGCCCGACGTGCTGACCCTGGCCAAGGGCCTCGGCGGCGGCCTGCCCGTCGGCGCCTGCGTGGGCTTCGGCCCCGCCGGCACGCTGTTCGCCAAGGGCGACCACGGCTCCACCTTCGGCGGCAACCCCGTCGCCTCCGCCGCGGCGCTCGCCGTCCTCGACACCATCGACCGCGACGGGCTGCTCGCCCACGTCCGCGCCACCGGCGACCACCTGGCCGAGGGCCTGACCTCCGTCGGTCACCCGCTGCTGGCCGGGGTGCGCGGCCGCGGCCTGTGGCGGGCCGCGGTGCTGACCGCACCGCTGGCCGGGCAGGTGCAGGAGGCCGCCCAGCGGGCCGGGTTCCTCGTCAACGCCGTCCAGCCCGACGCCGTGCGCATCGCCCCGCCGCTGATCGTCACGGCCCCGCAGATCGACACCTTCCTCCAGGCGCTGCCGGCGATACTCACGGAGGCGACCCAGTGAACGGAGCCGTACGGCACTTCCTGCGCGACGACGACCTCGCGCCGCACGAGCAGGCCGAGGTGCTCGACCTCGCCGAGGTCATGAAGAAGGACCGCTTCGGCCACCGGCCGTTCGAGGGCCCGATGACGGTGGCCGTGCTGTTCGACAAGCACTCCACCCGCACCCGCATCTCGTTCGCCGTCGGCGTCGCCGAACTCGGCGGCCATCCGCTGATCATCGAGACCGGCGGCTCCCAGATGGGCCGGGGCGAGCTCGTCGAGGACACCGCCCGCGTGCTGTCCCGCCAGGTCGCCGCGATCGTCTGGCGCACGTTCGGCCAGGACCGCATGGAGGCCATGGCCTCGGCCTCCACCGTCCCCGTCGTCAACGCCCTCACCGACCTGTTCCACCCCTGTCAGGTCCTCGCCGACCTGCTCACCGTGCGCGAGCACCAGGGCCCCCTCACCGGGCGCACCCTGACCTACCTCGGGGACGGCGCCAACAACATGGCCCACTCCTACCTGCTCGGCGGCGCCACCGCCGGCATGCACGTCCGGATCGCCGCCCCCGTGGCCTACCAGCCCGACGAGCTGATCGTGGAGCGGGCCGCCGAGATCGCGGCCGGCACCGGCGGCTCCGTCACCGTCCTCACCGACGCGGCCGCCGCCGCGGCGGGCACCCACGTGCTCGCCACCGACACCTGGGTGTCGATGGGGCAGGACGGCAAGGAGGAACGCGCCGCCGCGTTCGCGCCCTACCAGGTCAACTCCGAACTCGCCGAGGTGGCCGCCCCCGACGCCATCGTCCTGCACTGCCTGCCCGCCTACCGCGGCATGGAGATCAGCGCCGACCTGCTCGACGGCCCACGCGGCAGCGCCGTGTGGGACCAGGCCGAGAACCGCCTCCACGCCCAGAAGGCGCTGCTGCACTGGCTGGTGACCCGATGAGCATCTCGGTCACCAAGGCCGGCCGGCTCGCGAAGATCGCCGAGCTGGTCGACCGGCACCAGGTCAGATCCCAGCCCGAACTCGCCCGCCTCCTCGCCGAGAGCGGCGTCGAGGTCACCCAGGCCACGCTGTCGCGCGACCTGGACGAGCTCGGCGCGCTGAAGCTGCGCGCCGACGACGGCTCGCTGGTGTACGCGCTGCCCGGCGAGGGCGGAGCCCGCATCCCCCTGGCCCGTACCGGCGGCGGCGAGACCCCCGCCGCCCGGCTGCGGCGGGTGGCCGAGGAGTTCCTGGTGTCCGCCGCCGCGTCGGCGAACCTCGTGATCGTCCGCACGCCGCCCGGCGCCGCGCAGTTCCTCGCCTCCGCGCTCGACCACGCCGACTGGGCGTCCATCCTCGGCACCGTCGCCGGCGACGACACGATCCTGGTGATCAGCCGGGACCCCGCGGGCGGGGACGAGTTGGCGGAGGCCCTGCTGAGGCTGACCGAGCGGCGGGGGCAGCAACCGGCGTGAACGTGAGCCCCCCGCCGCGTCCGGACCGGCCGGCGGGGCGGGATTGGGCTAGGGTCGCGGATTGAGCATTGAGATGGGGAAAAGGAGAATGGTGGCTGAGGGTGGCAAGCCCATGCGGTTGTGGGGCGGCAGATTCGAAGGCGGCCCGGCGGACGCGCTGACCAGGTTGTCCGTCAGCGTGCAGTTCGACTGGCGTCTCGCGCCGTACGACCTGCTCGCGTCACGGGCGCACGCGCGCGTGCTCCACCAGGCGGGGCTGCTGACCGCCGAGGAGCTCGACCGCATGATCGGCGCGCTGGACGACCTCGACCGCGCCTGCGCGTCGGGGACGTTCCGCCCCACCGTGGCCGACGAGGACGTGCACACCGCCCTGGAGCGCGGCCTGCTCGAACGCCTCGGCGTGCTCGGCGGCAAACTACGCGCCGGGCGCAGCCGCAACGACCAGGTCGCCACCGACCTGCGCCTCTACCTGCGCGACCACGTCCGCCTCATCGTGTCCCGGCTGGTCGAGCTGGAGACCGCGCTCATGGCCCAGGCCGAGGAGCACGCGGCCACCGCCGCGCCCGGCATGACCCACCTGCAGCACGCCCAGCCGGTGTCGTTCGGCCACCAGCTGCTCGCCCACGTGCACGCCCTGGCCCGCGACGCCGACCGGCTGCGCGACTGGGACAGGCGGGCCGCGGTCTCCCCCCTCGGCGCGGGCGCGCTCGCGGGATCGTCCCTGCCGCTGGACCCCCAGGCCGTCGCCGAGGAGCTCGGCTTCACCTCGGCCGCCCAAAACTCCATGGACGCCGTCGCCGACCGCGACTTCGCCGCCGAGTTCCTGTTCTGCGCGGCCATGATCGGCGTCCACCTGTCCCGGCTGGGCGAAGAGGTCGTCCTGTGGGCCTCCCAGGAGTTCCGCTGGATCGAGATGGACGACGCCTACTCCACCGGCTCGTCGATCATGCCGCAGAAGAAGAACCCCGACGTCGCCGAGCTGGCCCGCGGCAAGGCCGGCCGCCTCATCGGCGACCTCGTGTCGCTGCTCACCACCCTCAAGGGCCTGCCGCTCACCTACAACCGCGACCTGCAGGAGGACAAGGAGCCGGTGTTCGACGCCGTCGACACCCTGCTGCTGGTCCTGCCCGCCGTGTCCGGGCTGATCGCCACCATGCGGGTCAACACCGCGCGGCTGGAGTCCTCGGCCCCCGACGGCTTCGCCCTGGCCACCGACCTCGCCGAGCTGCTGGTACGCAGGGGCGTGCCGTTCCGCGACGCCCACGAGGCCGTCGGCCACCTGGTCGTCTGGTGCCAGGTCAACGACACCACCCTGGAACGGCTCACCGAAGAGGACCTCGCCAAGATCTCGCCCCACTTCGCCACGGCCGCGGACACCGGCCCCGGCGGCGAGCCGCTGCCCGGCCCCCTCGACGTGCTCAACGTCCAGGGCGCCCTGGCGTCCCGCAAGGCCCACGGGGGCACCGCCCCGGACCGCGTGCGGGACCAGCTCTGCGCGCTCCGCGAGACCGTCGACGGCCAGGCGGCGTGGGCGAGCGGATCCTAGACCGGGAGTTCTTCGCCCGGCCCGCGCCCGAGGTGGCCCCCGGACTCCTCGGCCGGGTGCTCGTGCACGGGCCGGTCGCCGTGCGCCTCACCGAGGTGGAGGCGTACGGCCCGCCGGGCGAGGACCCCGCCTCCCACACCTACCGGGGCCGCACCCCCCGCAACGCCGTGATGTTCGGCCCGCCCGGCCACCTGTACGTCTACTTCACCTACGGCATGCACTTCTGCGCCAACCTGGTGTGCATGCCCGAGGGCAGGGGGTCGGGCGTGCTGCTGCGCGCCGGCGAGGTCGTCGACGGCATCCCCGAGGCGCGGAGCCGCAGGCACCGGCGCGGCACCGACGCCCCGCTGTCCGGCGCGGGCCGCCCCATCCCGGACCGCGACCTGGCCCGCGGCCCGGCCCGCCTGGCCGTCGCCCTCGGCATCGCCCGCGAGCACAACGGCCTGGACTGCTGCATCGACGGCGCGTCCCCGCGGATCCTCGCGGGCACCCCCGCCGCCCCCGCGTCCGTCTGGTCCGGCCCCCGCACCGGCGTGTCCAGCGCCGCCGACGTACCCTGGCGCTTCTGGATCGACGGCGACCCCACCGTGTCGCCGTACCGCAAGCACGTGCCGCGCACCCGGCCCACCTGAGCCCGCCCGGATTAGCCGGATGAGGAAGGGAGGCCGGTGGGCACGCGCACCGGCCTCCCGGTCAACCGGTCACCAGGGCGATCCCCGGGAAGGCGATGGTCGCGTTGCTCCACGGTGAGTAGTACAGCCTCCAGGAGCAGATGCGGCCGGTGGTGACGTAGCCGGTGCAGGGCACCTGCGAAGCGGTGTCGATGGCGGTGATGGTGCCCAGCCCGTACTGCTGCGTGGTCTGAGTCGGTTCGGGCGTCTCCACCGGGCCGCCGCTGTCACCCTGACCGGCCGCGTTCTTGTGTGAGGTGTTCTCCACCAGGACCATGCCGTAGATCACGTAGCCCACGTTGATCGTGACGTTGGTCGCGATGATCCGGCAGATACAGACGGTGCCCGAATAGGCGCCGGTGGTGCACACGGACATGCCCGGATAGGAGCCGGTGACGCCGACGACAGGGTTGCTCCACTCGGGAGTCAGAGGAAGGGGAGGGCTGGGGTAGTTGTTGTTCCAGACCCGGCCCGCGGCGTTCGCGGTGATCAGTGACACGTCACGGCTGGGGACGGAGGCGGCGATCGGGCCGATCGGCTCTCCGGTCGGGTCGGTGACGACCTGCCCGGGCGAGCCGCAGTGGGCCGAGCTCAGCATCCGGGTCGCCCCGCCGTAGGTGACCGCGAGGCCCGTGGTACAGCCGCTCTGGGTGGTGGCGTTGCGCATGGCCGCACCGGACCACCAGGGCGGGGAGTCGTTCCAGCGGCTGGCCAGGGCCGGTGTGACGCCGGCCTCCAGGGTGACCGGTACCGCCGAGGCGGCGATCTTCGCGAGGGCCGGGCCGCCGGCGGCGACCGAGACCTTCAGGCCCGAACCGTCGGCGTTCGGCGCGACCGCGGTGATCGCGCCGCCGGACGCGCGGATCAGGTGGTTCGCCTCACGCTCCAGTTCGCGGGCCGAGTAGGCGGCGGGCAGCACGCTGACGGGCACGTCGCGGCGCAGGCCTTCGACCAGGCGGCCGATGCTCGCGGGGGTGTCGCCCTTCCAGTAGACGCGCAGTTCGCGTGTCTCCGGCGCCACCACGATGCCGCCGAGCCCGGCACCGCCCAATGCCTCGGCGGCGGCGGTGACGCGGTCGGCGGCCTTGGCCAGCTTCTCCTGGGTGGCCAGGAGATCCTTCCAGGAGGCGAAGCCGCCGGGAACGGTGCCGGCCGGCTCGACGGCCCGGGTGGCGGTGTCCTCGGCCGGGCCGGGAGTGGGTGCCGCGGCGGCCGGGGCGGGGCCGAGCCCGGCCACGATGAGGACGACTCCCAGCGCCGCCGCCATACGGCGGGGGGAACTCGGGGCTCTTGCGGTGCGCAGAGGGGATGTCACGTCGATGCCGCTCTCTGTCGGGCCTGCGGGGACGCATCCGATATTTCTCGCATTTACCGTTTAATCAATGCCTTGACGCTATATTTCTGATCTGGTAAAGCGGCATAGTCGGACAGTCCATTGCCGGGATTCCGGCTTCACGGTTACGGACACACGGTCCCGGCCCGGCCCGTCAATGAAAGTGATTGACCTTTGACCCGATATCACGGTGAAGCCGCAGGTGACGGCGTGTGACGGATATCGATCCAGAACGAGCCGGCGCCCGCGCGGATACGGATCGATGAGGGAATCGGGCGGTAATCCCGGCTCGGCCGCCGGCCATGAATCCCTGGTGCCGACGCTCAATCACAATTGATCCCACGGCCCGGACCGGGCCGCTTCGACGCGCCCGCCGTCCCGGCGAAGGGGGCCGCCTCCGCGAGGCCGCGCCCCCGCCCGCCCGCAGGCAATCGTGTGGCGGAATGATGAGATGATCGGGCAGTCTCGTCCCAGACGAGCCGTACGAACGTCCAGCACACGAACTCAGGAAGTACGAGACCGTGACCGAGATCCTCGATGACCTTGCGTGGCGCGGCCTGATCGCGCAGTCCACCGATATCGACGCCCTGCGGGCGGCGATGGCCGAAGGTCCGATCACGGTCTATTGCGGCTTCGACCCGACCGCGCCGTCCCTGCACGTCGGCAACCTCGTCCCGCTGCTCGCCCTCACCCGCATCCAGCGGGCCGGGCACCACGCGATCGGGCTGGTCGGCGGGGCCACCGGCCTGATCGGCGACCCCAGCGGCAAGAGCGAGGAGCGCTCGCTCAACTCCGCCGACGTGGTCGCCGAGTGGGTCAGGCGGATCCGGGTCCAGGTCGAGAAGTTCCTCGACCTCTCCGAGGAGTCGGGGTCGGTCCTGGTGAGCAACCTCGACTGGACCTCCGGCATGTCGGCCATCGACTTCCTGCGGGACGTCGGCAAGCACTTCCCGGTGAACCGCATGCTGGCCCGCGAGTCGGTGTCGGCGCGGCTGGCGGGGGAGGGGCTCAGCTACACCGAGTTCAGCTACCAGATCCTCCAGGCCAACGACTACCTCGAACTGCATCGCAGATACGGGTGCACGCTGCAGATCGGCGGCAGCGACCAGTGGGGGAACATCACGGCCGGCTGCGACCTGATCCGCCGCACCGCGGGCTCCCACGTGCACGCCCTCACCGTGCCGCTGATCACCAAGGCCGACGGCACGAAGTTCGGCAAGACCGCCGGGGGAGCGGTGTGGCTGGATCCCGCGCTCACCTCGCCGTACGCCTTCTACCAGTTCTGGTTGAACTCCGACGACCGCGACGTGGTGAAGTTCCTCAAGATCTTCAGCTTCCGGTCCAGGGACGAGATCGAGGCCCTGGAGAAGAGCCTCTCCGAACGCCCCGCCGCCCGTGAGGCCCAGCGCGCGCTCGCCGAAGAGTTCACCACTCTCCTGCACGGCGCCGAAGAGTGCGCCGCGGTCATCGCCGCGTCCCGTGCCCTGTTCGGCCAGGGTTCCCTGACCGACCTCCCCGAGCAGACCCTGGCCGCCGCCCTGTCGGAGGTCCCGCACGCCACCGTGCCCGCCCTCGGCGCCCCCCTGGTCGACCTCATGGTCGAGTCGGGCCTGGCCGAGAGCAAGTCCGCCGCCCGCCGCGCCATCAAGGAGGGCGGGGCGTACGTCAACAACGTCAAGATCACCGACGAGGCCCACATCCCCGTGGCCGAGGACCTGATCCACTCCCGTTTCCTGGTCCTGCGCCGCGGCAAGCGCTCCACCGGCGCCATCCACGTGGCCTCCTGACACCGCACCACGGACCCCGTATCCCCTGTCGGTCAGGGGGTGCGGGGTCTCGCCATGGTGACAGTCGTATGACGGGTCCGAGACGCTTTAGTCATCGGAGGATTCAGTGCACGTGATCGGGGGGACGCGGATTTGACGGAGCTTCGATCGACGCTTAATGTTCTCTACGCCCCACGGGACAGACGGGCTGCCGACACCGGCGCCTGACCCCAGGGGATCCCGATCACGCGACTCCGGATCAGCCGTCTCCGACGAAGGATCCGGACCTGCCGTGACGCCCAGCCGGAGACCGGTCCGAACTTTTTACCCAGTTCGGTTGGACTCGGGGAGGGCAAGGGAGTAAGTTAGAAGGGTTGCTCTGAAGGCAGGAGCGGCCCGATAGCTAGCGGTTCGGGCGGTTTGTGTCAGATCGGAAGGTTTGACACGGTTGACCCGGGTGGCTAGTATGGATCAGCGAGATGTACGCCCCGGACGGGGTTCGGGCCTTCGGGTCTGGATCGCGACGGTGTACGCGTCCGTTTCTTGAGAACTCAACAGTGTGCTAAAAGCCAGTGCATGAATATGCATGAACCCCGTCCCTTGGGGTGCCTGTGTTGTGCAGGTGTTCTGGGGATGGTTTTCCTTTGATGAGGCATTTCCGTGTAGCGCGGGGGTGTCTTGCTTGGATTGTTCTTCAGACATTGTTTGGAGAGTTTGATCCTGGC